>DATLTC010000066.1 GCA_035533755.1 Gemmatimonadaceae bacterium | reverse complement strand
GACGGCCACACGTACGACAACGACCTGCAGATCTCGGGCGGCGATCAGCGGACGACCTTCTTCCTGTCCGCCGGCCAGACCGACCAGAACGGCGTCGTCATCGGCCCCAACAACTACTACAATCGCAGCTCGGTGCGCCTCAAGGCGACGCACGCGCTGAACAGCAACCTGCACATCGGCGGCAACGCCGATTACGTGGACAGCCGCGGCGCCTACATCCAGCGCGGCTCGAACGTGTCGGGCCTGCTGCTCGGCGGCTACCGCACGCCGGCCGACTTCAACAACTTCCCGTACCTCGATCCCACGTTCCATCTGCAGCGGTCGTACCGCTATCCCGAGCCCACGGGCACGTCGCAGACCACCGGGCGCGGCTACGACAACCCGCTGTTCGTGGCGTACAACAACGGCGCCGAGAGCGAGCTGGGCCGCTTCATCGGCAACACCAACGTCGACTGGGCGCCCAATACCTGGTTCGCCCTCAAGGAAAACTTCGGCATCGATTCGTACAGCGACTACCGCCTCGAAGCGCTGCCGCAGAGTTCCTCCGGATCGCCCACGGGTCAGGTGACTCGCACCGACCAGTTCTATCTCGGCCTCGACAACAACCTGCTCGTGACGCTCACCAAGCACCTGAGCGGCAGCGATGAAGCGCAACTCGTGGTCGGGCAGGAATTGAACTCGCGGCGCGACCGGTTCAACAGCAACACCGGCCTCAACCTCGTGGCCCCGCAGCCGTTCTCGCTGCAGAACACCACGTCGTCGTCGCCCTCGGAAAACCGCAGCCTACGCCACATCGAAGGCTACTTCGCGCAGGGCTCGCTGGACCTGTTCAACCAGCTGTACCTCACGGCCGGCGTCCGCAACGACGGCTACTCGACGTTCGGCGCGTCCAACCGCACCGCCAACTATCCCAAGGCGAGCATTGCCTGGAACGTCACCAACTTCATGGGCAACACCAACCAGACCGGCCTGCTCAGCTACTTCAAGCTGCGCGCCGCGTATGGTGAGACGGGCAACGAGCCGCCCGTGTACGCCGACGCCACCGGCTACTCGCTGGGGCAGGGCTTCTACGGCTCCGGCTACGGCGACGGACTGAACGCCACGCAGCAGGGCCGCGCCGGCCTCGTCACCAACCCCACGGAAGGCGGCGGCAAGACGCTCAAGCCCGAGCGCACCAAGGAATCCGAGATCGGCACCGACCTGGCGTTCTTCGATCAGAAGATCGAACTCGGCCTCACCTACTACGACAAGAAGTCCACGCAGATCATCCTTGCCCTGCCCCAGGCGCCCGACGCCACGGGCTTCTACAGCGCGATCACGAACGGCGCGCAGATCAACAACCAGGGCACCGAGCTCACGGTGGCCGGCCATCCGATCAACAATCGGGACCTCGGCTGGGACATCGGCATCAACTGGGCGCACAACCAGAACATGGTGGCCGACCTCTCGGGCGTGCAGTTCGTGAGCCGCGGGGCCGGCAGCTTCTCCGGCGCCTACGGCACGGTCACCAAGGGCTATCCGGTGGGCGTGCTCCGCGGGCAGGACTTCGCCATCTGCGGACGCGGGCTGGTGCTCAACGGCGTGAACATCGATCAGGCGTGCGGCGCGAATTCCAATGGCGCGCTGTACATCGGGGCCAACGGCCTCCCGGTGGTGGATCCCACCGATCGCGTGATCGCCGATCCGAACGCCAAGTGGACGGGCAGCGTCACCACGACGCTGCGCGTGGGTCGCAACCTCCGCTTCAACGGCCTGCTCGACATCAAGCATGGCGGCCAGGCGTGGGACGGCACCAAGGGCGCGCTGTACTACTTCGGCACGGCGGCCGGCACGGCCATCCGCGGCCAGAGCGTGACCTACGGCAAGGACTACTTCACGCAGCAGTATCCGCGCGTGGCCGGTCCGGGCGCCGGGACGTCGTTCGTGGTCGGCCAGAGCTGGTGGACCGGCCAGGGCGGCGGGTTCGGCAGCGTCTCCGCGCAGTTCATGGAGCCGGCCGGGTACGCCAAGCTCCGTGAGCTCGGCGTGACGTACACGCTCGACGAACCATGGGTGTCGCGCGATCTGGGCCTGTCCTCGATCGACGTGCACTTTGCCGGCCAGAACCTGAAGACCTGGACCAAGTACGGTGGCACCGACCCCGAAGCCAACCTCGGCGGCGCGGCCGTGCTCGTGCAGGGCATCGACTACTTCGGCCTGCCTGGCATCCGCTCGTTCGTCCTCTCGCTCACCCTGAATCGGTAGCTGCGGCCGCGCGTGCCGTCGCCCTTCTCGCGACCGCACGCCCGCCACAGTAGACACGGCATACGGAGATCATCCACATGACCAGACGGATTGCCAGGCAACTCGCGGTGCTCGCGCTGCTCGCGCTGCCCGCGGGATGCAGGAACTTCCTGACCGGTGGGGAGCTGAGTACCGACCCCAACCGCGTCGTCACCGCCACCCCGCTGCTGCTGTTCGAGTCCACGCAGCCCAAGCTGTGGACCGAGATGGGCAGCGACCTGGATCGCAACGCGGTGATGTTCATGCGCCAGATGGCGGGCGCACAGCGTCAGTACCAGAGCATCTACCAGTACAGCGTCGACGAGAGCACGGCGGGCGGCTTCTACGCCTCGCTGTACGGCGTGGGCGCCCTATACGACTTCCGCAACATCGAACAGATGGCGTCCGCCTCGGGCGACTCGCTGCTGCTCGGCATCACGCAGGTGGAAGAGGCGATGATGATGGGCACGGGCGCCGACGTCTTCGGCGATATCGTGTACAGCAAGGCCTTCTCGGGACCGAACCCGGCGCTCGATCCGCAGATGCAGGTGTACGACAGCCTGCAGGCGCTGCTGAGCCGCGCGATCGTCAACCTGAGCGCCACCGGACCCAGCAACGCCGGGCCGGGCACCGTCGACATGGCGTACAGCGGATCGGCCACCAAGTGGAAGAAGCTGGCCTACACGCTCAAGGCCCGGTACTACATGCACACCGCCGAAGTGCGCGGGACGCCGGCGTACCAGGCGGCCCTCGCGGCCACGCAGAACGGCATGCAGGTGCCGTCGGATGACTACATGGCCACGTACAGCGGCGCCTCCGGCGGGCAGAACCTCTGGTACCAGTTCGACATCGTCCAGCGGTCGGGCTACATCGCGCCGGATCCGTACTACGTGAACTTCCTCACGAATACGCCCGACCCGGTGTTCGGCACGCCCCGCAACGATCCGCGGGTCAATCTCTACTTCAACGCGGACCGCAGCGATCTGAACAACACGTGGATCGGCGTCCAGGGCAACGGCAACGCGCCCACCGAGTACGTGACGGCGGCGGAGAACCTGCTCATCGGCGCCGAGGCGGCGTACAAGACGGGCAATCCGACGATGGCGCTGTCGCTGCTCAACCAGGAACGCGCCACGTACCAGTTCCCCAAGGCGCTCGCGCCGTCGGGTTACGTGGTGCCCACCTATCCCGCCGGCACCACCGGCGCGCCGCTGCTCCAGGCGATCCTGGACGAGAAGTACATCGCCCTCTTCCAGAACATGGAAGTCTGGAACGATTACAAGCGGAACTGTTATCCCAACCTGCCGCTCGCGCCGGGCGCCATCCAGAACAAGATCCCGGCACGGCTGTTCTACGACACGAGCATCCGCAACACCAACACCAGCATTCCGGCGCCCAGCCAACAGCCGATCCGGAACGCCAACGATCCCGCGAACGCCACCGATCCGTTCGGCAACGCGTGTATCGGGCAGTAGACACGAGGTAGATTTACCGGCCAGGGCGGAGTCCATATGGGCTCCGCCCTGGTCTTCTCTTTTGGAGGCATGGCGTATGGCAGGAAGGCGGTGGACGACGGGGCCGATCGCGGTAGCCCTCGCCGTGGGGCTCGCGTCGAGCGCGGGATGCTACTACAGCGTCCCGGTGGACGCATCGACCTCGGTCGTCGGGCAGGACGTGCAGGTGACTCTCACCGCCGTCGGCACCGAGACCCTGACCGGCAAGATCGGACCATACGTGCAGGAGATCGACGGCCGCCTAGTCTCCTTCGACCCGGCCTCGGTCACCGTGGCCGTGGCCAGCACCACCAACACCGACGGACTCTCCCAGGACTGGAAGGGCGAGGAAGTCCAGATCCCCCAGCACGTGGTGCACTCGATGACCGTGAAGGCGCTCTCCAAGCAGCGCACCACGTTCGCCATCCTGGCCGGCATCGCCGGCGCCCTCGTCCTGCGCGGCGCCCTGGGCGGCACGTCGTTCGTGGGCTCCGGCAACCCCACCGGCGGCGTGCCCACCGGCCAGTAGCGGCCCGGCTAGCGAATCGACAGGCTGGACCGGGAGAGCTCCACCTGGAGCATCCAGGTCACGGTCTGCCCCAGTTGGACGGAGAACGTCTCGCTGGTGAAGTCGTCGGGGGCACCGATGGAATGGGCCACGAGCTGCAGGGCGCGGCTGCGGCCGGTCCACGCCGTGGGCACCTGGAACGTCTGGACGTTGGCTGAGCGGATGGTCCCCAACCGCGACTTCACCCCGTCGTGCGCCAGCCACACCACGACGTCCGTCCAGTTGCGGTTATCGATCGCGAACGTGACCGTGGACGAGTCGGGATCGATGAGCGCGAGGTCGGTGGCCGGTCCGCCAGCCAGCTGCACCACGCGCGCGCACGCGCCCGCCGCCGAAACCGCCACCAGCACCGCGAGCCAGGCACGGGCCATCCACCGCGCCCGTACGCGACCCGGGCGGCTCCGCCCGGATCCGGCCACCTGCGGATGACGACCTGTGCGCGTTGGCGCGATCACGGCCCATCGCCTCCTGGTTGCGGGACTATGGCCCGTTTTGAGCCACCCTGCAACCGTCCTCACAAATTCCGAACTCGCGCCGGCCGCGCCGATTGCCGAAGCGCAGCACTCCGTGCAACTTGCCTCGTACTTTTCCGACCACGACCCACACGCGACCGCCGCCCGTGTACTGGATCAGCAAACTCCTGCATCGCCTCTCCCGCACCAAGCGCCGCTGGGCCATCCTGCTCGCGGTGCTCGGCCCCGGGATCATCACCATGGTGGCCGACAACGATGCCGGCGGGATCTCCACGTACTCCCAGACCGGTGCGCTCACCGGCTTCAACATGCTCTGGGCGTTCCTGATCCTCGTGCCCATGGCGTACTACGTGCAGGAGATGACGGTGCGCCTGGGCGCCGTCACCAAGCGCGGACACGCCGAAGCCATCTTCGACGCCTTCGGCCCGGTGTGGGGCTGGTTCTCGGTGTTCGATCTCGTGGTCATCAACTGGCTGACGCTGGTCACCGAATACATCGGCATGACGCAGGCCCTGCGCCTGTTCAACGTCCCCGAATGGGTCACGTTCTTCGGCGTGACGTGCCTGCTGCTCGCCATCGTGATCACGGGCAAGTACTGGACGTTCGAGAAGATCACGCTGTTCTTCTGCCTGTTCAACCTCGTGTACATCCCGGCGGCGATCTGGGCCATGAAGACCGGGAACGTGAACCACGGCTGGCTCCAGGTGGGACGCGGGTTCTATGCGCCGCGGTTCGTGCTCAGCCCCCAGTTCGACGCCGCCGCGCTGCTCACGCTGATCATGGCCAACATCGGCACGACGATCACCCCCTGGCAGATCTTCTTCCAGCAGTCGGCCGTGGTGGACAAAGGGATGGACGTGAAGGACATCCGCTACGGCAAGATCGACACGTTCGTGGGCGCGCTCGTCACGTGCATCGTCGCCGCCTTCATCATCATCGCCGCGGCCGGCGTGTTCTACTATCACCCGGGCGGGTCAATCGGCATCGAGTCCGCCGCGCAGGCGGCGGCCAAGATGCCGGCCGTGATGCCCGGCGGCCACCTCGGTCTCTGGGCCCGGACGCTGTTCGCCATCGGCCTGTTCGACGCCGGGCTGCTCGGGGCGCTGTGCATCTCCCTGTCCACGAGTTGGGCGTTGGGCGAGGTGTTCGGCTGGGCCCACTCGCTCAACCGCAGCGTGCGCGAAGCACCCTGGTTCTACGTGGCGTACGTGGCGATGTTGGTGTCGTCGGGCATCGTGTCGCTCATCGCGAGCATCAAGGTGCAGGACGCGATCACGATCTTCGTGCAGGTGGTGGCGGTCACGCTCCTCCCGGCGGCGCTGGTCTTCCTGATCCTGCTCCTCAACGACCGGGAGCTGATGGGCGACCACGTCAACACCCGCTGGCAGAACATCGCCAACTGGTCGATCACCGTCTTCGTGATCGTCGTCTCGTCCATCTTCGGCCTGTCCGTGATGTTCCCCCAGCTGTTCGCCGGCCTCGGCAGGTGACGCCATGACGACTCCCACGACGGCGCACGGCCACCCCGCCGCCTCCGGCCCGGAGTACGACACGTATTTCTTCACGGCGCTGCTCGGCCGTCACGTGTGCGAGACCCGCGCCGAATTCCGCATCGGCAAGCTCACCGATCTCGTGTTCCGGCTCAGCGAGCCGTACCCCGAGGCGGTGGGCATCTTCATCAGCCACGGCTGGGGGAACCCCACGGAATTCATCCCCTGGGACCGCGTCAGCCGCATCGAGGGCGGCACGATCTTCGTCCTGCCTCCGGTCACCGGCGACCGGTACCCGCCGTTCGTGGACCAGCCCGGCTGGATCCTGCTCAACGAGCATCTCGTGGGCAAGGAGATCTTCGACATGGAGGGCCGGCGGCTGGAGATCGTGAACGACGTGCAACTCCTGAGCAGCCGGGGACGCATGATCCTGGCGCACGTGGACACGTCGTTCAACGGCTTTCTGCGCAAATGGCGCCTGGACTGGATCGGCCGCCAGAAGGATCAGCTGATTTCATGGAAGTTCGTGCAGCCGCTCTCCATCGAGGATGCCACGTCCAGCCGCAAGGTCTCGCTCTCCCTCACCCGCTCGCAGATCCACGAGATTCCGAGCGAGGACCTCGCCGACGCGCTCGAGGAGCTGTCGGGGCGGGAGCAGGAGGCGGTGTTCTCGGCGCTCGAGTCCGACAAGGCCGCCGAAACGCTGCTCGAGGCCGAACCGCGCGCCCAGCGGCAGTTGGTGGCCGACCTGCCACCCGACCGCGCGCGCACGATTCTCTCCGGAATGTCCGCCGCCCAGATCGCCGACCTGCTCGAGGCTCTGCCGCTGGACGATCGCCGCGAGCTGATCGCGCTGCTGCCCAGCGAACAGGCCGATCGCACCCGGGCGATCCTGTCGCAGCACGAGCCCACCGCGGGCGAGCTCGTGGCGTCCACCTATGTCGCGCTGCCGCCCGAGACCCCGGTGGCCGAAGCGCTGCGCCGCCTGCACGCGTCCCAATTGAACAAGCGGTTCCTGCAGTACGTGTACGTGGTGCAGCCGCCCGGCCAGGTGCTGCTCGGCGTGGCCGACCTGCGGGAACTGGTGGTGGCCGAGGCCACGGCCACGCTCGGCGAGGTGATGGCCGAGCCGGCGGTATCGGCCGAGCGCGATCTGCTCGAGGCCGACGTGCGACGAATGTTCGAGAAGTACCGTTACCGCATGCTGCCGGTGGTGGATGCGTCGAATCACCTGCTCGGCGTGATCCACTACAGGGACATCGGTGATTGACCGCGATGCCGGCGCGCGCGAGCGCCCGGCCATGGAGAGGTGGCATGGCACGCATTGAAATGACGCGAACCGTCCGGGTGGCGCTCCTCGTGCTCCGCATCTACTTGCTGGGCATGCTGACGCTCATCCTCGTCAAGTTCCTGCGGATCGCGTGACCGGATCCCCCACGCCGGCGCGGGCCCGCCGCTATCGCTGGCTCGCCCTCCTGCCCCCCGTCGCGCTCCTCGGCGGCATCCCGTTCGTGAATCGCGTGCACCCGCTGGTGCTGGGCCTGCCGCTGCTGCTGGCCTGGATCGTGGGCTGGGTGATTGCGACGTCGGCGGTCATGGGATGCGTGTGGATGCTCGACCGCGCCCGCTCGCGCGCCGATCGATGACCGTGGCCCTGGGCATTCTCCTCGCGGCGTTCGCGGCGGCCATCGGGCTGGGCCTGCTCGCGCGCCGCGGGCACACGATGAGCCTGGAGCAGTGGAGCGTGGGCGGCCGCGGGTTCGGGACCGTGTTCGTGTTCCTGCTCATGGCCGGCGAGATCTACACCACGTTCACCTTCCTCGGCGGCAGCGGATGGGCCTACGGCAAGGGCGGGCCGGCGCTCTACATCCTCTGCTACGGCGCCGTGGCGTATACGCTGTCGTACTTCATGCTCCCGGTGATCTGGCGGTACGCGCAGGCCAAGCGGCTCGTGTCGCAGCCCGACTTCTTCGCCGCCAAGTACGACAGCCGCGGCCTCGGCGTGCTCGTGGCCCTGGTGAGCGTGGCGGCGCTGGTGCCCTACCTCGTGCTCCAGCTCAAGGGCCTCGGGATCATCGTCTCCGAGGCGTCGTACGGCGCCGTCTCGCCCACGACGGCGGTGTGGACGGGCACCGCGGCGCTCGTGGGCTACGTGGTGGTGTCGGGCGTGCGCGGCTCGGCGTGGACCGCGGCGCTCAAGGACATCATGATCCTGGGCGTGGCGGTGGCGATCGGCGTGTACCTGCCGTTCCACTACTACGGCGGCTACGGCGCGATGTTCGAGGCCATCGATCGCGCCCGGCCCGGCTTCCTCACCCTGCCCGCCACGGGGATGAGTCCGGCCTGGTTCGTGTCCACCGTGGTGCTCACCGCGCTCGGGTTCTACATGTGGCCGCAGTACTTCGCCGGCGCCTACACGGCCCGCAGCGAGGACGTGTTCCGCAAGAACGCCGTGCTCCTCCCGCTCTATCAGCTGGTGATCCTGTTCGTGTTCTTCGCGGGGTTCGCGGCCGTGCTCACGGTGCCGGGCCTCAAGGGGCCCGACGCCGACCTCTCGCTGCTGCGCATTGCCAAGCAGACGTTCTCGGCGCCCACCGTGGGCGTGATCGGCGCCGCGGGGCTGCTCACCGCGCTCGTGCCCGGCTCGATGATCCTCATCACCGCGGCCACGATCCTGGCGCAGAACGTGTACCGGGTGCTCGTCCCCACCGCCACCGACCGCGCGGTCACGCGTCTCGCGCGCGCCCTCGTGCCGGTGATCGCCCTGCTCGCCGTGGGCCTCACGCTGCGCGGCGGCGAGGCGCTGGTGCCGCTGCTGCTCATGGGCTACAACCTGGTGACGCAGCTGTTCCCGGCGCTGCTGGCGAGCCTCGGCGAGCGGCCCTGGGCCACCACCTCCGGTGCGTTCGCCGGGATCGTGGCCGGCGAGTTGACCGTGGCCTACCTGAGCCTCACCGGGGCGACACTCGCCACGCTGGCGCCCGGGGCGCCGCAGACGCTCAAGGACCTGAACGTCGGCATCGTGGCCCTGACCGTGAACGCGGCCGTGCTCACCACGGTGTCGCTGGCTACGCGGCGGCGCCCTACTTGGTGACCCAGTTGCTCCCGGTGGCCAGCAGCGCCAGCAAGGCGAGTCCGAACACGATGCGGTACCAGGCGAACACGTCGAACGAGCGGTGCGACACGAAGCGCACCAGCCACCGCACCACCACCAGCGCGCTCGCGAACGCCACCACGAAGCCGATCGCGAAGATCATCGCGTCGGAGCTCGACAGCAGGTGCCGGTTCTCCCACAGCTCCAGTCCCGTGGCCGCGAACATCACCGGAATGGCGAGCAGGAACGAGAACTCGGCGGCCGCCGGCCGCGCCACACCCACCAGCAGCGCGCCCATGATCGTGGCCCCCGAGCGGGAAACGCCCGGGATGAGCGAGAACGTCTGCGCGATGCCGATCCAGAGCGCCGTGCGGTAGCCGATCTGCATCACCGTCTCGATGCGCGGCGTGGGGCGCCAGTGCTCGATGGCGAGGATGACCACGCCGCCGATGATCATCGTCCCGATCACCACCGGCGGCGTGAACAGATGGGCCGTGATCCAGTGATGCGTGGCCAGCCCGACGATCGCCGCCGGCAGGAACGCCACGAACAGCGCGAGGATGAACCGGCGCGATTCCTCGACGGCGAATCCGTCGCGCGCCACGCGCCAGAGCATGGTGCGATACAGCCACACGATCGCGAGAATGGCGCCGAGCTGGATGATGATCTCGAACGCGTCGGCGCGCGGGCCCACGAACCCCAGCGCGTGCCCCGCCAGGATCAGATGTCCGGTGGACGAGACGGGCAGGAACTCGGTGACCCCCTCGACGAGTCCGAGGATGATCGCGGCGATGATGTTGTGCATGCGGGCGTGAAGGCGGGTGTGGATGGCAGAACTGCTGCGGGCACGACGCCTTCAACCTACCGCGCGGCGGGACGCCGCCGCGACCCCCGCCGGGCCGGCAGCCCCGGCCGCCCTTCAGGCCATCGGCTCGGCGTGATCGATCTTCCACCGGGCCGGCGTGCCGCACTCCGAGCAGGCCGCATGGCCGTTGCCGTACAGCACCATGTCGGTCTCGCGATCGCAGGCCGGGCACTTGGCCCGCAACGTGTGCAGCCCGTCCAGGGGCAGCCCGTTGTGGACGATCCGGGCCACCATCGCATCGGGCCCCACCGCGCCCAGGGGGCACAGCGCGCCCGTGCACTTGTCGCCCACCTCCAGGCACACCACCTCGGCATCCCAGAGTGTGGCCTGCCCGTCCTCGAGGGGCGCATCGGTGATCACGACGTTCACGTCGCGGTCGCAGGCCCCACAGTACACGCGGTGGCTCTTCATCTCGCCCTCCTCAGGTCAACGGGATGGCCTCAGCTCCAGGAATCAACCGGCGCGCGAGCACGGTGGCCGCCTCGCGCGACAGCCCGAACCCCGACGTCGACGCCGCATCGGCATCCATCACGCAGTCGCCGCCCAGCACCGTGCAACTGTGCACCGGCGTGCGCCGCGGCGCGGCCGTGGCCGGGTCCATCAGGTGGTCGTACCGCACGCCGCGCCAACGGAAGTACCGCTCGTAGTCTCCCGACGTCGTGACGGCGCGGTTGGCCACGTCGAGCGTGGCCGACAGCGCGGTGAGATCGCGCGGGTTGCGAATGCCCACCTTCCACGCCCCGCCCTCGGGGGATTCGCCCAGCGCGTACAGATCGCCGCCCACGGTGACGATCGCATGGGCGACGCCCAGCGCCCGCAGTGCCTTGGTGGCCCGATCGATGCCGTAGCCCTTGGCGATCGCGCCCAGGTCGAGGTGCACGTCGCGGTCGTGATAACGCAGCGCCGGCGCGCCGTGGAACGTCGAGACGTCCACCTTGCGCCAGAAGCCGCGTGACGCCAGGCGCTGCACCCGATCGGCCGCCGGCGGCTCGTGCCGGTTCAGCACGTCCCAGAGTTCCGACACCTCGCCGATGGCCGGATCGAACCGGCCGTCGCTGGTCGAGGCCCACTGGAGCGCCCGCCGGACCACGAGCGCCGTGTCCGGCGTGACCGTCACCGCCTCGCGCGCCGCGCCCAGATTGGCGCGGCCGATGTCCGAGGTGGCCGAGTATCGCGTCATCGTGCGATCCACCCACTGGAGTTCGGCGATCGCGGCGTCGATCGCGCGCTCGGCGAAGCGCACGTCCTGGTGCGCCACCTGCACCTCGGCGATGGTCCCCATCACCGGGAAGGTCCGCTTGGCCATGGTGATTCGGCGGCGCAGCGCGAGGGGCAGCGTGAGCCCCACGAACACGCCGGTGCCGATGGTCAGAAATTCACGCCGGCCAAGATTCCAGCGCGACGACGGATCAAACGCCATGATGATCTCCCTTGTCCCAGCGGTCGCAGGAGCCGCCGGTGCAGCCTTCGCAGTGGCCGGTGCACGCGCGATGTGGAACCAGCCCGTAGACGGCGAACAGCGCCGCCGCGATGATGATGCCGATGATGGTGTGTGTCATCCCGCAGTCCCCATTCCCGCGAATCCCATGAACGCCATCGAGAGACACGACGCGATGACCAGCACGAGGCCCATCCGCCGCGCCACCGCCGGCACGTCGGTCACTTCGATGCGCTCGCGGATGGATGCCATGAGCGACAGCGCCAGCGTGAGCCCGAACCCCGCGCCGAGCGCGAACACCAGGCCTTCCGCGAACGTGTAAGCCCGGCTGGTCTGGAACAGCGCCAGACCCAGAATGGCGCAGTTGGTGGTGATCAGCGGCAGGTAGATACCCAGCTGCCGGAACAGCACCGGCAGATACTTCTTCACCGCCATCTCCACGATCTGCACCACCGACGCGATCACGACGATGAACGCGATCGTCCGCAGGTACGGCGTCTGGGCCAGGACGAAGGTGTTGAGCACCCACACGCTCACCGCGGTGAGCACGAGTACGAACGTATTGGCCAGCCCCAGCCGCCACGCGGTCTCGACCTTGCCGGTGACGCCGAAGAACGAACACAACCCGAGGAACATCACCAGCGTGAAGTTGTTGACCAGCATCGTCGAGATGAAGATCCACGACAGGTCTCTCATGCGGTCCTCCGCGCACGGCGTTTCTTCAGCTCCATCACGTAGGCCACTCCG
Organism: Gemmatimonadaceae bacterium; assembly: GCA_035533755.1. Classification (NCBI taxonomy): domain Bacteria; kingdom Pseudomonadati; phylum Gemmatimonadota; class Gemmatimonadia; order Gemmatimonadales; family Gemmatimonadaceae; species Gemmatimonadaceae bacterium. The sequence continues at coordinate 5,128 of DATLTC010000066.1, read as the reverse complement.
AGCAGCGCGATGCCCAGCGCCAGGAAGCCGCCCGGCGGCATCATCATGAACACCCAGGGCTCGAACCGCGGGCCGAACAGCGGATGGCCGAGAATGCTGCCGTTGCCCAGCACCTCACGGATCGTGCTCAACAGCGACAACGAGAGCGTGAATCCCAGTCCCATGCCGAGGCCGTCGGCCACCGCGCGGTGCACGGGCACCTTGGCGGCGAACGCCTCGGCCCGGCCGAGCAGCAGGCAGTTGGCCACGATCAGCGGAATGAACGGCCCCAGCGCCTTGCGAATGTCGGGCAGGATGGCCGCCAGGATCATGTCGGCCAGCGTGACGAACGTGGCGATGATCAGGATGTACGAGGTGATGCGCACCTCGTGGGCGATGTACTTGCGGAACAGGGAGACAAAGAGCCCGGACCCGACGAGCACGAACGTGGTCGCGAGGCCCATGGCCAGCCCGTTGGCGAGCACGTTCGTGACGGCCATCGTCGGGCACATGCCGAGCAGCTGGACGAGCACGGGATTCTCGCGGCCGATGCCGCGCCAGATGTCGGCCACGACGCTCGCCGGCGGCGGCGCGCCCGGTATCAGCGCCGGCGCACGCGGCGCGGGGGCCGCCACCGGCTCGGCGACGGGAACGGATGTCACAGCTGGCCTCCACGATCGTAGGCTTGGACCAGCGGCCGCCATTTGGCAACCGCGTTGTTGATGATCCGGATCACGGCGCGCGACGAGATCGTGGCGCCCGTGATGGTCTGGACCTGGCTCGGATCTCCACCGGCGAGCACCTTCACGCCCTTGAGCGGCGCCACGCGACCCGCGAACTGGTGCGTGAACGCGGTGTCCGTCTCGATGCGTTGACCCAGGCCCGGCGTCTCCTGCTGATCCAGCACCTTGTATCCGGTGAGCGTGCCGGTGGCGGGATCGAATCCGATCATCAGGTTGATCAATTCCTGGAACCCCGGCTCGGCGGCGGTGATGGCGACGCCGATGCGATGGCCGGCGCTGTCATAGCCCACGAACGCCTTGGGCGCCTCGGCCTTGTCGCCGCCCGCCGGCAGCTTGGCCGAGAGCGCGCTGCCCACCAGATACAGCGTGTCCCACCGCGCGGGGGCCTTCAGCACTTCCCGCACCGCCGCATCAACCTGCTCGGCCGCATGCTTCTGGACGGCGGGCAGGGTGAGGTTGTACACCGAGACGATGAGCCAGCCCGCGGCCGCGCCCGCGACGAGGAGCGTCAGCAGCAGCTTCCACGCCGGCGTGTGTGCGGGCTCCGCCGGCGGCGTGGGCGGCACGTGGCACTGCGGTGCGTCGGTCACGTGGTTGCCCTCGGCGTGGTGCCGAACACCCGCGGCTGCGTGGCCCGGTTGATGAACGGCACCAGCGCGTTCATGAACAGGATGGCGTACATCACGCCTTCGGGCAGCCCGCCCCAGATGCGGATCACCACCACCAGGATCCCGACGCCCACGCCGAACACCCAGCGCCCGCCGTTGGTCACCGGCGACGTGACCATGTCGGTGGCCATGTACACCGCGCCGAGCATCAACCCGCCCGAGAAGAGCATGAACATCGCGTCGGGCTTGGACGGATCGATGGCGTGCACGATCGCGCTGAATGCCGCCACCGTCAGCAGGATGCTCGCCGGGATCCGCCAGTTGAGATAGTTGCGCGACGCCAGGTACACGCCGCCGGCCAGGATCACCAGCGCCGCGGTCTCGCCGATCGAGCCACCCCGGTTGCCGATCACCAGGCTCGCGAGCGCCGATCCCTTGCCCTCGAACTTCAGCAGCCCGAGCGGCGTGGCCGAGGTCACGGCGTTCACCACAGGGTGCATGAACGGGGCCACGAACAGGTCGCCCTTGAGACTGAAGAAGCTGCCGCCCACGGTGGGCCAGGTGGTGATCGCCACCGGGAACGACGCCTGCAGGAACGCGCGCCCCACGAGCGCGGGGTTGAACACGTTCTGGCCCAGCCCGCCCCACACCGCCTTGCCGAAGCCGATGCCGAACGCCCCGCCCAGGAACACCATCCAGAGCGGCATGCCGGCCGGCAGCGTGAGGCCGAGCAGGAGCCCCGTGATGGCCGCCGACCCGTCGGCCAGCGATCCGCCGCGGCCGAACACGCGCTCCGCCGCTATGGCGCCGAGCGTGGCCGCGGCGATCACCAGCAGCGCGCTCACTCCAAAGAACCAGGCCGCGGCCACGATGACGGGCACCAGGCTCCACACCACGTTCCACATGATGCGGGGCGTGGAGTCGGCGGGCTTCAGATGCGGCGACGCCGTGACGATCAGACGCGGAGGCATCGATTCGTTCATTGGACGGTGGCGAGTTGGCGCCGGAGCGCCGCCTTGCTCGCCTGGAAGAGTTGGGCGAGCGGGATGTTCGACGGACACACATAGGCGCACGACCCGCAGAGCATGCAGTCGGCCAGATGCGCCTCCGCCATCTCGTCATAGCGCCGCACGCGCGCCAGATCGCCGAGCATCGAAGGATTCAGGAACACCGGACAGGCGTCGAGGCAGCGACCGCAATGGATGCAGGCCCACGTCTGCTCCTGCCGCATCTCGTCCTTCTGCAGCACCACCACGCCCGTGGTTCCCTTGAGCACCGGCGCATCGAGGTTCGCCACCGCCTGCCCCATCATCGGCCCGCCCACGATGACCTCGGCCGCGTCGGCGGTCACGCCGTCGCAGAACGCCAGGAGGTCGCGCAGCTTCGTGCCCACCGGCACGATGAGGTTGGCCGGCCGGCGCAGGCCGTGGCCCGACACGGTCACGATGCGTTCCACCAGCGGCAGCCCGGTCTCGAACACCTCGGCGATCGCCGCCACCGAGCCCACGTTCTGCACCACCACGCCCACCGTCACGGGCAGCTGCCCCGACGGCACCTCCACCCCGGTCACGGCCTTGATCAGCATCTTCTCCGCGCCCTGCGGATACTTGACCGTGAGCGGAAGAATCTCCACGTCCAGATCGGCCGGCACGGCGGCGATCATCGCCGCGATCGCATCGGGCTTGTTGCGCTCGATCCCCACCACGCTCTTCGTCACGCCGAGCGCGCGCATCATGACGCGGATGCCGAACAGCACCCGCGGCGCGTACTCCACCATCGTGCGGTGGTCGGAGGTGAGATACGGCTCGCACTCGGCGCCGTTGATGATCAGCGTGTGCACGTGGGCGTCCTTGGGAGGCGCCAGCTTCACGTGCGTGGGGAATGCCGCGCCGCCCAGCCCCACCACGCCGGCGTTCTGCACGGCCCGCACCACTTCGTCGGTCGAGAGCCCCTCCCACTGCGGAACCAGCCGCGGCCGCGGAATGTGCGGCGCGTACCGGTCCACCTTGATCCGCACGGCTTCGGCCATCGACCCGTCGGGGTGCGGCCACCAGTCGATGTCCACCACCGTCCCCGCCGCCGAGGCGTGGATGGGCACCGACATGAAGCCGTCGGCCTCGCCCACCGTGTCGCCGCGCTCCACGTGATCGCCCACCTTCACGCACAGCTTGGCCGGCTTGCCGGCATGCTGCCGCAGCGGCAGCACCAGCTCATCGGGATACGGCATCCGCCGGATCGGGAGCTGGTTGGTGAGCTCCTTCTCCTCCGGCGGATGGACGCCGTGCCGGAACCCCAGCGAGATCGCCATCGTCAGCTCAGTTGAACTTCGCGCCGCGCTTCACCCATTTCTCCAGATCCTTTTCTTTGGGGTTGAGCGGCGTGCCCGGGTGGATGATCGACACCGGGCAACGTTCGGCGGCGGTCACGAGCTGCTGGTACGTGCCGGCGTGCGCGTCCTTCACGTATGCCTGCTTGTCCGCGTTGTACGCGAACATCTTCTTGTTCAGGTTGGTGCACTCGTTGCAGCTGGTGCACCGCGCCGAGTCGATGTAGGCCTCGAGGACGAGCGCGTCGTCATCCGCCACGGCAGTGGCCGACGCGGCCACCGCAGCGGCGGCCGGCGCGGGTGCCGGTGCTACCGCCGGAGCCGCAACGGCAGCCGGCGCGGCCGCCGGGACGGGCGCAGCAGCAGGCGCCTGAGCGGCAACCGCCGCCGCGCCGTTCCCGTTCCCATTCCCCGTGTGCGCCACCTCGGGCAGCGACGCCAGCAGTTCGGCGATCGCCAAACCGCCGCCGTGCCGCATCAATCCCTCGGCCAGCCGGCGCGCGATCTGCGACGGATAGCTCGCCTTGAGGTCGTTGATCTTGGCCTCGTACTCGGCCCGCACGGCCGACATCCGCTGTTCCAACTCGACCTCGAGCGCAGCCGCCACCGCGTCGTGCACGGCGGGCGAGATCTCGAGCCCGGCCAGCTGCTTGAGCTGCGACCAGAAGTGCAGGCGCTCCTGCGCCAGCTGCACCATCTCCGCCGACACGCCCAGGCGCCGCAGCGTGCGGTCCTTGCCCACGGCCAGGATGTACGGCGCGCGACCGTCGCGCTCGTCGGCCGGCAGCGCCACGAATTCATGGAACGGCATCATCGCGTCGTTCCACGCTTCCGACGGCACTTCGGTGAAGTGCTGCTTGAACCGGGCTTCCGTCGCCGCCCAGTCGGCGATCGTGAGCGGCACGTCCACCGCCTGCTCGGCGCCCGCGTCGTCCACATACTTGACCGTGTACGTGGGCCAGGTCTCGTCGGGCGACGGATTGCCGTCCAGACTCAGACAGTCGGCGAAGGTCGGTCCGGCATCGGGGTCGTACGTCAGGAAGGGGAAGGCGCGACTCTCCAGCGCCAGCCGCGCGGCGTGCTGCGACGAGTCGTCGGCCAGCCCGTGCTCCACCGGGCACGGAGTATAGATGTTGAACACCGCCGGACGGCGCTTGTGCAATCCCTTGAGCACGCCCGCCACGAGGTGCGACGCCGACGCCTGCGACGACTGGTGCACGTACGCGCCGCGGTGCGCGATGGCCAGGAGCGCGAGCTCCTTGCGCGTCTCGGTCTTGCCGTGCTGCGCCTTGCCGTAGGCGGCCATGTCGGCCACCTGGCCGGTATAGCCCGAGGTGCACGCCTGTCCGCCGGTGTTGGAATACACCTGCGTGTCGAGCACCACCACCTTGATCGGCTTGCCCGACGCGAGCAGCCGCGAGAGGTTCTGGAATCCGATGTCGAGCATCGCGCCGTCGCCGCCCATCGAGACG
>DATLTC010000065.1 GCA_035533755.1 Gemmatimonadaceae bacterium | reverse complement strand
CCCTCGATGCGCGGCACATCGGCCATGGTCGGGATCTTGTAGTCGTGCATCGTGGGGTTCATCTGTAGGCCCAGCCGCTCGTCCATCACGCGCTCCTCGAACAGCGCGTACCCCATTCCCTGCAGCACCGCGCCCTCGAGTTGGCTCTCGGCGAGTGTGGGGTTGATGATGCGTCCGCTGTCGTGCGCGGCCACGATGCGCTCCACGCGCACCCGTCCGGTCTCCACGTCCACCTCGACCTCGGCAAAGTGCGCGCCGAACGCGGCGATCGCGGTCTGGTCGGGGTTGGGGCCGCGGCTGCCCTGGCCGATGATCATCACATCGCCCAGCTTGCCGCACACGTCGGCGAACGTGAGCGTGCGTTCGCTGCCGGCCACGGCGATCACGCCGGCCCGGGCGGAGAGTTCGTTCACGCCGGCGTCGAGCATGGCGGCGGCGGCTTCGAACAGCCGGTCGCGCGCTTCTTCCGCAGCCGCGCGCACCGCCGGCCCCACCGACGCCGTGGTGATCGACCCCCACGAGTTGGGCGCGAAGGGCAGCCGCTCGGTGTCGCCCAGCACCGTGTGCACGTCGGCCACATCGGCGCCCAGCGTCTCGGCGGCAATCTGCGCCAACACCGTGCGCGAGCCCGTGCCAAGGTCCTGCGCGCCGGTGAGCACCTCCACCGTGCCGTCGCGGTTGATGCGCACGGTGGCGTAGGCGGGCGGTCCGCCGCCGGCGCCCCACACGGCGGCGGCCATGCCGAAGCCGCGGCGCAGCCGCCCGGCCACCGTGGTGGCGCGCCGCGCCTCGCGATCCTCCCACCCGAACCGCCGGGCGCCCTCGCCGTAGCACGCATCCAGCCGCTTGTCGGAATACGGCCGCGCCCTGCTCTGATCGTCGGTGGCGTAGTTGCGCCGCCGGAGTTCGAGCGGATCCAGGTGCAACTCGCGGGCCAGCGCGTTCATCGCGCTCTCGAGCCCGAACGCGCCCTCGGTGTGGCCCGGCGCGCGGAACGACGCCATGGCCCCGGCGTTGGTGTACACGAACGTCTCGCTGGTGTGGACGTTGGGGCACGCGTGCAGCTCGTGATAGATGCGGCCCGGGCCGGCCTCCCAGCCGCCCACGCCCAGCGGGATCGTGGCGTCGAGCGTGATGGCGGTGAGCGTGCCGTCGCGCTTGGCGCCCAGGGTGACGGTCTGGACGGTGGCCGAACGGTTGCCCGAGTCGGTCTGCTCGCCCTCGCGGTCGAGCACGCAGCGCACGGGGCGCCCCAGCTTCCGCGACATCGCCACGGCGATGTAGGTGGACGCAGCCGCTCCGTTCTTGGCGCCGAACCCGCCGCCCATGTAGTCCTTCATCACGCGCACCTGCGACAGCTTGAGCTCGAACGCCGCGGCGAGGTCGCGCCGGGTGTTGAAGATCCCCTGCGTGGACTCCCACACGGTGACGCGCTTGCCCTCCCACTCGGCCACGGCGCCGTGCGGCTCGAGGGCGGTGTGCAACGCCACCGGCGTGCGGTATTCGCGCGTGATGGTGACCTCGGCCTCGCGCAGGCCGGCGTCCACGTCGCCGCGGCGGATGACCCGCGGCGAGCGCGCCGAGACGTTCCCCTTGGGGCGCACCCTGGGCGCGTCGGGCGCCAGCGCGCGTTCGGCCGTCACCGCGTGGGCGGCGGGCTCGATGGCCAGGACGACCGCGGCCGCCGCGGCGTTGGCGGCGGCGAAGCTGTCGGCGCAGACGGCGCACAGCGGCTGTCCGGCGTAGCGGATGGTGTCGTCGAACAGTTGGCCGGCGTCGGTGCGGATGCCGCGCACGTCGTCCAGCAACAGCACGCCGCGCACTTGAGGCAGCTGCAGCGCCCGCGCCGGGTCGATGCCGGTAAGGCGGCCGGCGGCCACCGGCGCGCGGACGATCGCGGCGAACAGCATGCCCGGACGCAACACGTCGGCCGTGTAGCGCGCCGCGCCGGTGACCTTCTCGAGCGCGTCCATGCGCGCCACCCGCTGGCCCACCACGTGGAGCTCGGCGGCGGCGTCCCACGGCGCGGGTTCGCGGTCGGGCAGCTCGACGATGCGGGTGTCTTCGCGCCCCTCGATCTCCACCTTGGTGGCCACGAACCGCTTCTCACGTGCCATGGGCACCCTCCCGTCGCGCCGCCACGTCGAGCACGGCGCGCACGATCTTGGGGTAGGTGCCGCAGCGGCACAGGTTGCCGCTCATGCCGCGCCGCACGTCGTCTTCGGTGGGGCGGGGGCTCTGGTGCAGGAGCGCCACCGCGGCCAGGATCTGGCCGGGCGTGCAGAAGCCGCATTGCACGGCGTCGTGCACGATGAACGCCTCCTGCATCTCGTGCAGGGCGTCGGCCGTGCCCAGCCCCTCGATGGTGGTGATGGCCACGCCTTCGCAGGCGGCGGCCAGGGTCAGGCAGGCGTAGGCGGGCGTCCCATCGAGAAGGACCGTGCACGCGCCGCACTCCCCCCGGCCGCACACCAGCTTGGCGCCGGTCAGCGCCAGCCGGCCGCGCAGCACGCCGAGGAGGGTCTCGGGGCCGGCGATGGCGACGTCGTATGCGTTCCCGTTGACGGTCAGACGCATGGGCGCGGGGTGGCGAGGCGGGGGTGGCGGGCGTACCCTGTTGGCGGGAGCGCCACCGATTATCTTAGTCGAACCTCACTCGATTCGCAGCAACTTTCGAGGCACTCATGCCCTACGTGATCACAGAAGCCTGCATCGGAGTCAAGGACCGCGCCTGCGTGGATGTCTGTCCCGTGGACTGCATCTATGAAGGCGAGGACCAGCTCTACATCCACCCCGACGAGTGCATCGATTGCGGGGCGTGTGAGCCCGAGTGTCCCGTGACCGCGATCTTCCCCGAGGAAGACGTGCCGGTGCAGCTCAAGTCGTTCATCGACAAGAATCGCGAAGTCTTCGAAGGCGACAACCCTCCCGGTCGCCCGCAGCGCTGAGCGCGGCATCCGCCGCGCGGGCCGCCCGTAGGTAAGGGCGGCCGTTGCTGGTCCACGAGAAAATTCCGGAGTGTCACGCATGCGCGTGAACCGATGGGCTGCCGCCGGCGCCGTCGCGGTTCTCTCGCTCGCCCTCGCGGTGGGTTCCGGCGAGGCGGGCCCGAGCCGCTACGGCCAGACCGATCGCGTGGAGCGCCACATGCTCCCCGAAGTGACCACGGGCCCGCTGGACCCGCGGTTCAGCCCCGACGGCCAATGGATCGCCTTCTCCATGCGGGGCGACATCTGGAAGATTCCCGCCGCGGGCGGCGAAGCCGTGGCCCTCACCCAGGGTCCGCACTACTACTTCGAGCCCGCGTGGAGTCCCGACGGCAAGCAGATCGCGCTGTCCATGGATGTGGACGGCAACCTCGACATCGGCGTGGTGAGCGCCGACGGCGGCGCGGTGCGGCGCGTGACCGACAACCCGCGCATCGACGTGGAACCCGCGTGGAGCCACGACGGTAGCGGCGTCTACTTCGTGAGCGACCGCGGCGGCCGGTTCCACATCTTCCGCCACGATCTCGCCGCCAACACCGACTCGATGATCACCACCGAGGCCGGCGATCAGTTCCAGCCGGCCGTCTCGCCCGACGGCACGCAGCTCGCGTACGTGGGCACCGTCACCGGCCGGCTGGGCACCGGCGGCATCTGGGTGCGGCCCACCGCCGCCGGCGAGCCGCGCCTGGTGCACTACGAGGAGACCGAATACCGCACCAAGCCCGCCTGGACCCCCGACGGCCGCGCGCTCCTGTACGTGTCCGACGAGATGGGCTCCAACGACGTGGACATCGTCGGCGCGTCGGGCGGCAATCCGGTGCGGCTCACGGCGGACCAGGGCGACGAGTACGCGCCGTCCCCCAGCCCCGACGGCTCGCGGTTCGCGTTCGTATCCAACCGCAGCGGCCCCACGGTGCTGTACACCGCGGATATGGGCGGCGGACCGTTCGCGTCGTGGCACGCGGTGCCCATTCGCTCGCGCCGGCCGCGCGTGGCCACGGGGCGCGTGCGCGTGACCGTGCTCGGACCAGACGGCAAGGCGTTGCCGGCGCGCATCTACGTGGCGGCCAGCGACGGCCGCTCGTACGCGCCCGACGGCGGGTTCCAGCGCGTGCTGTCGGCCACCGAGACGCACTACTTCGACACCATGCGACCGTTCGAGGTCGAGGTGCCGGCCGGACAGACCACCATCGAGGCGATGCACGGATTCGAGTACCAACCGCACCACGTGACCGTGGACGTGCCCGCCGGCGGCGTGCGTTCGGCCACCATTCGCCTTACGCCCATGGTGAACCTGCCGGCGCGCGGGTGGTACTCGGGCGACACGCACATCCACGATCTGCACCAGGGACGGTGGGGGCTCAGCCACCGGGACTTCTTCGACGAGCTGGTGGCCGAAGACATCCACGTGACCAACGCCCTCATCCACATGGACGGCACGCGGATCATGGGGCGGTGGAGCGATCTCACCGGCAAGCCCAGCCCGCTGTCCACGCCCGACTACATCCTGCAGTACGGCGAGGAGTTCCGCGGGTCGCTGGGGCACATCGCCATGCTCGGCATCAATCACTACGTGCTGCCGTTCGAGAGCGGACTTCCATATACGGCGTACGCGCAGCCCGAGATGGACTATCGGTACATCGACTCCACCGACGCCCAGGGCGGGATGGCCGGCTACGCGCACCCCTACCACGACCGCGTGACCACGCCGGCGTCGGGCGCCAACTCGCTCATTCCGGTGGACGTGGCGCTGGGCAAGGGCGACTTCTACGACATCGCCTCCGACTACTCCGACGAGATCGCGTCGGACGAGATGTACTTCCGGCTGCTCAACGCCGGTTTCCGTCTGCCGGCCACCGCCGGCACCGACAACTTCAGCGATGTGTGGCGCGACCCGCCGCCGGGCACCGATCGCGCGTACGTGCACGTGCGCGGACCGCTCACGCTCGGCAACTGGTACGCAGGCATCCGGGCCGGCCATTCGTTCGCGTCCACCGGCCCGCTGCTCTTTCTCACGGTGAACGGCCGCGAGATGGGCGACGAGATCACGCTCGCCGCCGGCGCGCCGGCCGCGCTCCGCGTCACGGCCGACGCGCGCTCGATCACGCCCATGGGCCGGCTCGAGATCATCGTCAACGGGCACGTCGTGGATTCCGTGATGGCCGGCGACTCGTCGCACCTGGCCTTCGACGCGCCCGTGGCGGTGCCGCAGGGCGGATGGATCGCGGCCCGCGTGCTGGGGCCGCCGTCGCGCTACGTGGGCGACAACTACGCGTTCGCGCAGACCACGCCGGTGTACGTGGTGCGCGACGGCCGCCGCTACACGTCGCCGGCCGACGCGCGCTTCCTGGCCGAACTCGTGGAAGCGATCTGGACGCGCACCGATCGCACCGCCGCGTGGCGCACCCCCGAGGAGCGGGCCGCGTTCCACGCCGGCATCGAGCGGGCCCGCCGCGTGTACCAGCGCATCGCGGGCGACAGCGCCGCCGGCGCCCTGCTCGACCCGTCGAGCGCGGCCATGAACCAGCGCGCGCCCGACCACTTCCGCGTGCGCTTCGAGACCAGCCGCGGCGACTTCGTGGTGGACGTGCCGCGGGCGTGGTCGCCCCGTGGCGCCGACCGGTTCTACAACCTGGTGCAACACGGATTCTTCGACGACGGGCGCTTCTCGCGCGTGATCGCGGGGTTCATTGCCCAGTTCGGGCTCAATGCCGATCCGCGCGTGATCGCCGCCTGGAAGCACGCCACGATCGCCGACGACTCGGTGCGCACCACCAACGCGCGGGGCACGTTCGCGTTCGCGATGACGGGGCCGAACACGCGCACCACGCAGCTCTATATCAACCTGGTGGACAATACGCGGCTGGATGCCCAGGGCTTCTCACCCGTGGGCCGCGTGGTGTCGGGGATGGACGTCGTGGACCGGATTTACTCCGGCTACGGAGAGCGGGCGGGGGGCGGCGTGCGCGCCGGCAAACAGGGGCCGATCGAGAAGGAGGGGAATGCGTGGCTGGAGCGCAACTTCCCCAAGCTGGACTACATCATCCGGGCCACGGTGATTCCGGATTGACGGCCGTCAGTTGAGCCGGCCCTTCACGGCGAACAGGATGGCCAGCGCGGCGTACTGCAGGAACGAGCTGATCTCGCTGCGCCAGGCTTCGCCCCAGTCGTGCGGCCCCGCGTCGGCCTCGGCCGGCGGGCGCGGAATCCATCGCGGCGTGCGCTGCTTGTAGGCCAGGTATTCGTCGCCGAAGATCGACTCGAGCACGCCTTCTTCGTAGCGGACGATCAGCGCGTACTCCACGCCGAACAGCGCCAGCGCCATGGGCAGGAACCAGTACACGCCCGACACCACTCCGAAGCCGATCCAGATCACGAAGTTCCCGATGTAGAGCGGGTTGCGTACCCAGGAGAAGATCCCGTACGTCACCAGGCGCTGCACGTCGCGCGACCGGCGCCGGGTCACGGTGCCCGCGGCCGCCACGCCGGCCAGACGCATGGCCTCGCCCAGCGCGACGATCAGGGCGCCGATCAGCCACTGCGCGGCGCTCAACTTGCCGGGCGCGAGCAGCGGCACGACCACGAACGGCACCGGCAGCCAACTGCGGTTCCGGAACAGCACGGCGCCCACGCGCGCCGCGGGGCTGGCTTCGGTGGGCGAGACGGGCGCTGCGGTCTCGCTCGGTGTGGCGTCAGTGGGCATGGGGCGCCATAATCTAACCCTGGGGCGTCACGCCGGGGGTTCCCACGCCGGCATCATCGCCTTCCATTCGCCGGGCACCGCAACCGGCACGCCCGACCGGTCGATGGCCACGATCACGAGACTCGCCTCGGCTACCAACTCGGCCGTGCCCGCCTTCCGGGCCTCCTGGCGCACGGTGTAGCTGGTGTTGCCCACGCGCACGATGCCCGAGCGGATGACCAGGTCCTCGCCGGGCAGCGTCTGGGCCAGATAGCCGATGTCCACGTGGCGCACCACCGGGAACACCGGCTGCCGGACCATCTCGTGGGCCGTCATGTGGTGCTCCAGCAACGCCCACCGCGCCCGCTCCAGGAATCCCAACATCGTGGCGTGGTTCAGGTGCCCGAGCATGTCGCAGTCGGTGGGATAGATGTGGAACACGGCTTCGGGGAGTGCGCTGGACATCGAGTGCTCGAATGTGGAGGTGAGAGGCGCGGCGTCTTGCTAGATTGTCGGAGGCTCTCCCAGACGAGGACGCGCGTGGCGCAGACCGATCCCCATACTCCGATGTTCCTGGACACGCCGGAAATCACGGCGCGGTTTCTGCGCGAGATCTCCAACACGCGTGAGATCGCCGTCGATACCGAAGGGGCGAGCTTCCACCGCTTCGTGGATCGAATCTACCTGCTGCAGCTCTCCACGCGCGACCACTCCGCGATCATCGATCCGCTGGCCGTCCCGCAGCTCGACGGGCTGGGCGCGCTCATGGAGCGCGAGGACGTGGAAGTGGTGTTCCACGACGCCGACTACGACCTGCGGCTGCTGCGGCAGGACTACGGCTGGCAAGTGGTGCGCGTGTTCGACACGCGCGTGGCCGCGCAGCTCCTGGGCATCCGGGCGTTCGGGCTGGCCGCGCTGCTGGAGCGCTACTTCGGCGTGAAGCTGGAAAAGAAGTACCAGCGCGCCGACTGGTCGCTGCGGCCGCTCACGCCGGGCATGCTGGAGTACGCCGCCCAGGACACGATGCACCTGCTCGACCTCAGAGACCGGATGCGCGACGATCTCGAGCGGGCGGGACGCATGGCGTGGGCCCAGGAGGAGTTCGGCATCGTGCAGAACGTGCGGTGGGAGCCCGACGAGCCCGGCATGGGGTTCATGCGCATCAAGGGCGCCCGCGACCTCGACCGGCGCCAGCTCGCCGTGTTCCGCGAGGTGGCCAACTGGCGCGACACCGTGGCCGCCGAGTTGGATCGCGCCACCTTCCGCGTGGTGGGCAACGAGCCCCTGCTCGAGCTGGCGCGCCTGCAGCCGTCCGACCGACACGGCCTCTCCGCCATCAAAGGCATGCCGCGCGGCATGCCCGAGCAACGCACCGCCGATCTGCTCGACGCGATCGCGCGCGGCAAGGCCGTGCCCGACGCCGAGCTGCCGCGCTTTCCGCGCTCCCGCCGCTGGGACAAGGACGCGGAGTTCGATGCCCGCGTCTCGGCGCTCAAGACGGCGCGCGACGCGGTGGCGCAGCGCCTCGATCTCGATCCGGGAGTGCTCTGCGCCAAGGATCGCATCGAAGCGGTGGCGCGGCGGAATCCGGAAACGCTCGACGAGCTCGCCGAAGTGACCGAGCTGCGTCGCTGGCAGATGGAAGCCTTGGGGAAAGAGTATCTGGAGGCGTTGAAGCCGCATCGCGGAGCGGCGGGAAAGGCGACGGAGGAGTCGCCATACAAGGAGTGACCGCGGCGTTCCCCGGCCGCGGTTCACAGCCCCATATACGCCCTCACCCGCGGCTCGATCCGCTCCGGCGTCCAGTACGGCTCCCATACCAGATTCATCACCACGTCTTCCACGCCGGGAATCGCCCGCACGGTGCGTTCCACGTCGTTCATGATCTGCGGGCCCGCCGGGCACCCCGGTGACGTGAGGGTCATGTTGATGACCACGGTGTGATCCTCCACCAGCACGTCATAGACCAGACCCAGGTCCATGATGTTCAGGTTGAGCTCGGGATCCTTCACCTTGCGAAGGGCGAGCTTGATCTGCTCATCGGCCAGGGCGGGCGACGGCTGGGACGGCGTGGCTGGCACGTCGGGGTGCGGCTGTTCTTCCATGCCCGCAAGATTATCGAATAAGGCGCGTCAGGGAAGCGCCGACGATAATCGCCCAGCCGGTCAGTTACCGGCCGAGCGCTTGACTGGCTTCCTGGCGGCGAGCTTTTTCGCGGCAGAGTGCTTCGATTGGGGCGCCTTCCTGGCGCCGGCCTTGCCCGCCGCGGACTTCTCCGAAGCCGCCTTCTTCACCACGTGCTTCTTGGCGGACGCGCTCTTTCCGAAGTCCGGCTTGCGGGCCACGGTGGACAGCGAGATCGCGAAGGCCCGCTTGCCGGCCGGTTTGGCCACCTTGCGGGAGGCCGCGGCGCTGACCCGACGCACTGGCCGGCGCGCGTGCCGCACCGGCCGGTTCCACCCCGCCTGCCGATCGGTGCGCCATGACGCCGGCATCACCATCGGGGCCTGCCCGTAGTTCTCCACCGCCAGCACCGAGGCGTCGGCCAGGTCGGCGCGCACGTCGGCGATCGCCTTCATGCTGTGGCGGATTTTCGGGTCGTATACGCGGTTGGTGAGCAGGATCACGAACATCTGCCGGTCCGGATCGATCCAGATGGACGTGCCCGTGAACCCGGTGTGGCCGAACGCCGTCTCGCCCATGTACTCGCCGCAGCCGAGCTCGCCCGCGCAGGTGTCCCACCCCAGGCCCCGCGTGCCGGCGCCCGCCGCCCGCGTGGTGAACAGCTTCACCGTACTGTCGGCCACGATCCGCACCCCGTTGTACTCGCCGCCGTTGAGCATCATCTGCGCGAAGATCGCGAGGTCCGACGCCGAGCTGAACAGCCCCGCGTGACCGGCCACGCCGCCCAGCGCGTTGGCGTTCTCGTCGTTCACGCGGCCCTGCAGCGGATAGCCGCGCCGCGACCAGGGCGCCGTGGGCGCGATGCGCTCGTCCAGCGCCGGATCGGGACGGAATTCGGTGTCGTGCATGCCCAGCGGCCCGAACACCTTCTCGTCCAGGAAACGGTCCAGCGGCTCCCCGCTCACGGCCTCGACGATGAACCCCAGCATGTCGGCCCCGAGATCGGAGTACACGAACCGCGCGCCCGGCCGGCTGTACAGATGCGTGTCGATCACCTGCTCCCGCGCCTCGGCGGGCGAGTGCGCCGTGCGCCAGAGGTCGCGGCCGGCGGGGAGCCCCGACCGGTGCTCGAGCAGCATGCGCACCGTGACCAGATCCTTCTCGCCGCCGCTGAACTCGGGGATGTATTTGTAGACCGGTTCGTCCAACCCGATCTTGCCCTCGTCGTACAGCACCATGATCGCCGTCGTGGTGCCGATCACCTTGGTGAGCGACGCCAGATCGTAGATCGTGCGGTCGGGCACCACGAGCGGGCTGTTGGCGCTCCAGGTGAGATGCCCGAAGCCCTCCTCCACCACCGCGAAGCCCTGCCGGCCCACCACCACCGACGCGCCGGGAAAGCCGCCGCCGCGGATGCCGCGCGCCACCACCTCGTTGATGTTCGCCAGCCGGTCAGCCGACATCCCCACTTCGCGTGGGACGGCGATCGGCAGCCCCCCATCCACGCCCCGCGCAGGGGTGGGATGGCCGGTGGCAAGCAACAAGGCGGCGAACAGGGAGTTGAGCAACAGACCACTCCTGGCAAGATGCTGCTGGCGATTTGGGGGCGCTGCGGGCGGGGACGCGCCGGTCGCGGATGTCGACCGGCCCGGCGCGCGGCACAACATGCCCCTGTGTTGCCAAACGAACAAGGGGCGAAACCGTCACGCCGGACAGGGAGTAGGAAACAGATGGTCCCCCGAGCGGGTTGCGGCGGGGCGCGGTAAACCCTTTTCATACCACGAGCTGACCAATTGCACGAGCACATGAACGACGAGCGACTCACCATCCGGCGCGCCATCCAGGGCGATGAGGCGGCGATGCGGTCCCTGTGGACCCGTCATGCGCCGCACATCGACATGGTCGTCCGTCGCCTGGTGGGGCCCGACCACGACGTGGCCGAAGACATCGCGCAGGAGGTCTGGATCCAGATTTTCCGCGCCCTGCCCACCTACCGGGGCGATTCGCAGTTCGCCACCTGGGCGCACCGCATCGCGGTCAATCGGACGCTCAACGCCCTGCGCCGCACGCGCCGGCTGTCGCAGGTCGAGATCGACATGGACGACGACGCGGTGGCCGTGGAACCGGATCCCGACGGCACGTTCGTGATGGCGTCCATCGAGCAGGCGGTGGCGCGGCTGTCTCCGGGCGCGCGCACGGTGTTCCTGCTCCACGACGTGGAGGGGTACACGCACGAGGAGATCGCCGCCGAGCTGGGCATCACGTCCGGCGGCTCGAAGTCACAACTGTTCAAAGCCCGCGCGAAGCTGCGAATGCTGCTCGCGCATCTGGTGGATGTACCTGAACGCAGGGAACTGGAACATGTCGCACCTGTCTCCTGAGCGCCTGGCGGCGCTGGCTGACCACGATCCCACGGCGCCCGAGCTGGCGCACCTCGCAACGTGCGCGGTGTGCTCGGCGGAGCGCGAGGCGCACCGCGCGCTGGTGGCGCTGGCATCCACGGAACGCGCGAGCATCGGGCTGCCGCTCACGCGCTGGGAGTCGCTGGGCCCGGCGCTGCGCGCCGACGGATCGGCCACCTCGGGCGCCGGGGCCGCGCCGGCCAGGCGCAGCCGGTTCGGCCGCGCCTGGCTGCAGGCGGCGGCGGCGCTGCTGTTCGTGGCCGGCGGCACCATGCTCGGCCGCTACACCGCCGGCGCGTCGTTCGTGCCGGGCGTGGGCGCCGCCTCATCCGCCGCGCGCACCGCCCAGCACGCCGATTCGCAGTCGGCGGTGTTCCATTCGGTGAACGACGCGCGCGCGGCTCGCACGCGCGCCCAGGCGCTGTTCCAGAACGCGTCGGCGTTCCTTGCCCAGTACGACAGCAGCGCCAAGGGCTCGGAGAGCCCGTCGGCCATGCGCACGCGGCTGGCGGCGCTCGATCGCGTGTCGCATGCCATGCGCGACGCGCTCGCCGACGCGCCGTACGATCCCGTCATCAACGACTACTATCTGACCACGATCGGCCAGCGCGAAGCCACGCTGCGCCAACTCAACACCGCGCTCCCCACGGGAATGCGGGTGAACAGCTTCTGAATTCTTCCTCGTATATGGTGAACGTGATGCGCAGCTCGATGATCAACTCCGGTCGAACGATCGCCCTGGCCGTGGCCCTCACGCCTCTCGCGGCGCGGTCGGCGCTGGCCCAACAGAATCCACGGTCCACGGTCGAGGTCCGCGTGCACGCGTGCGCCCTGGGCCGGTGCGCCGACGACTCCAGCCGCGTGGTCGTGACCGTCCTGATGAACAAGCTCGATTCGCTGCAGCGGATCTTCCTCGGCACGCCCATCGCGCCCGAGCAGCAGGAGCGCATGGCCTCCGAGATGTCGGACATGCTGAGCCGGATTGCCGAGCTGCAGCGTGGGGCGGTGGAGATGGGCTTCGAGCGCGCCGGCGAAGCGTCGCGCAAGGCGATGGCCGACGCCGGCGTGGCCGCCATGCTGCAGTACCAGCCGGCGTCGCAGATCCCGCCCGAGGCGGTGCCCAAGGGGTGGATCGGGCTCACGTTCGTGGGCGCGCCGGTGGACAACGTGCGCCACGGCGAATACTTCGTGCGCTTTCTGGACTATCCCGAAGTGGAGTCGGTGGAACCAGACTCGCCGGCCGAACGCGCCGGCATCGCCCACGGCGACCTGCTGCTCGCCTTCAATGGCCAGGACGTCACCACGCAGGACATCTCGATGACCAAGCTGCTCGAGCCCGAGCACAAGGTGATCGTGCGCATGGAGCGCGACGGCGTGGACCGCGATTATCCGCTCATCGTGGCCCGGGCGCCGCAGATGTTCGTTCGCCGCCGCGTCGACTTTGCCACGCCCGAGGCGCCCGTCGGGATCAGGGGCCTGCTCGCGGAGCCGCCGGCTCCGCCCAGCTGGACCACGGGCGCCGTCCCGGCTCCCGCGCCGGCGCCGCGCGCCCCGGTGACCGTCTTCAACTTCAGTCCGGCCATGGCGGCGGTGGCCGGCGCGAGCATGAGCCCGGTGAATCCCGATCTGGGCCGCGCCTTTGGCGTGGACCGGGGCGTGCTCGTGCTCCAGACGCCCCACGGCACGGTGGCCGAGCAGTCGGGGCTCCGGGCGGGCGACGTGATCGTCAGGGCGGCGGGCGCCGCCGTGTCCACCGTGGACGAACTGCGCCGCGTGCTCGAACGGCACGCCGCCGATGCCACGGTGGAATTGCGGATCGTCCGCGACCGCAAGTCGCGCACGCTACAACTCAAGCAGTAGAGCCGGCGGAGCGCGGCGCTGTCGCCGCGCGACAGTCCGCGCACCCGCACCACGGGCGCCATGATGCTCCGCGGGTCGCGCGAGTGCGGCAGTCCGAGCAGATGTCCCACCTCGTGCATCGCCAGCGCCCGCATGGCCGCTCCACTCACGATGCGGCCGTCGGCGTGGTGCACGGCCAGCAGCACCGCGGCATCCACCACGCGGCCGGTTCCGTCGCGCTCGAGGCGCGATTCGCCCGTGGTCGACGCGCCCAACTGCGCCACCCACGTCACGCGCACCGCCGCGTCCGCCGAGTCGTCGGTGAACGCGAACGTGGCCTGGGGCACGATGCCGCTCCAGGCCGCAAAGGCGCGCTCGGCCTGGCGCGCGTCGTCGGCCCGCCAGTCGCGCACCCGCGATGCGGGCTGGATCCACACGAAGATCGGGCCCGGCATGGGCCGCGCGGCCGCCACGGTGAGGGCCAGCGCGAAGACGGCGAAGCGAAGCACGAACTGACTACGCCAGAAAGCGCGAAACGGCTGCGAAGAACTCGTT
>DATLTC010000064.1 GCA_035533755.1 Gemmatimonadaceae bacterium | reverse complement strand
CGCGGCGTGGGCCGGATTGTTCGTGCCGTTGTAGTCCGCGAGGTGGCATGACACGCAGGCGGTCGGCTTGCCGGCGTACACGCCGTCGCCATGGCAGGCATTGCAGGCCAGGGTCACGTGCGCGCCCGTGAGCGGGAACTTGGTGGCGTTGTGATCGAACGTCGCGCTCGTCCAGTTGGCGGTGCTGTGGCACGACTCGCACGTGGTCGGGAATCCCGCCGCGGCGTGGGGCGGACGCGACGTCTTCGCGTAGTCCGCCTGGTGACACGACACGCACGCCGTGGGTTTGCCCCGGTACACGCCGTCGCCGTGACAGCCGGCGCAGGCCACCGCGAGGTGCGCCCCGGTGAGCGGGAAACCCGTGGTCGCATGATTGAATCCGGCGCCCTGCCACGTCATCAGCCCGTGGCACTGCGAACAGTCCTGCGGGAATGCGCTCGCCACGTGGTCCGGCGCTTTGGCCTGACGGTATTCCGCGGCGTGGCATCCGAAGCATGTCGTGGGACGATTCACGTACGCGCTCCGGCCGGGCAGCGACGGAAGGTGGCACGATTCACAGGCCGCCACGGCGTGGATGCCGCGCAGCGGGAACTGCGTGGTCTCGTGCATCCGCCGCATGGCCGGTGGGTCGATGAAACTGCGCGGCGTGTGGCACCGCGCGCACTGCGTGCCGAATTCGCCGTGATGCACGTCGGTGTGGCAGGACGCGCACGCGGTGGGCGTGTTCGCGAAATCGAGCGTGCGATGACACGCCGTGCACGGCGTGTGCGCGTGCGCTCCTTCGAGCGGGAAGGTCGCCGGCGCGTGGCGGAACGTCTTGCTGATCGACACCGGCGTCCACCCGTCGGGGCGATGGCAGGCGCTGCACGCGCCGATCGTGGGACCGTGCGGGTTGTCCTGGCCGCGCGCGGCGGCCGGCAGCGACCACACCGCGAACGCGAGCGCGGCCAGCCTTCGGTACGACCGTCTCATGGCGTACTCCTCGTCGCCCCGTGGCGGGCGTGACAGCTCTCGCACCTTCCGGAGAGCGGCCGGTAGACGACGCGGGCCTTGCCCGCGCCGGTGGTTTCTGTCCTGTGGCACGCGGCGCACGGCACGTTGGCGTGGGCGCCGGCGAGCGGGAACGACGCATCGCGGTCATGATCGAACCGCGACGCCGGCGCGAACGAGTCGGTGCCGTGGCAGCTCTCGCACGCGCCGCCGTCCTTGCGACTCGCGAACTGCGCCCCGTGCGGACTGTCGCCCTCGTGGCACGACCGGCACGTGGTCGACCGCGTGTGGGTGAACGGCAACGACGCCACGCCCCGGGGCGCCAGCACGAGGGTCGAAGCGGCCTCCGGCGCGCGCATCTCGGCGTGGCACGCCACGCACGCGACGGCGCGGTGCGCTCCGTCGAGGGCAAACGAGAATCGCGCGTGCATCGCCACGTCCACCGTCGACGGACGGAAGCGGCGCGTGTCGTGGCACGACCGGCAGCCGCCCGGCACCGGGAACGCACCGCCCGCCGCGTACCGGCCGGCGTGCGGATCCACGTGGCAATCCGCGCACGCGGTCTCCGGCACCCGCAGCACTACGTGCGCCGTGCCGAGCGACGCCCGCGACATCGTGAGTCGCGGGAGGCCGGGCCGGACCGCCGCGTGACACGCCGCGCAGGCGATGGTCCCGTGCCGCCCGTCGAGCGGGACCCGCAACCTGGCGTGCGCGGCGATCGAGAATGTGCTGGGCTTCCATCCGGCGTCCGTGTGGCAGCCCTCGCAGCTGCCTCGGTCCGGCCGGCCGGCGAGCTGCCCCCCGTGCGCATCGGCGTGGCAGTCCGCGCAGTGCGCGAACGGTAGGCGGAGCCTCACCGTGCCGCCCACCTTGGCGTGGCAGGCCGAGCACGGCAACAGGGCGTGCCGCCCGGTGAGCGGATATCGGGTCGCCGCGTGTTGCGCCAGGGTGAACGTCGACGGCCTGAACCCCTCCACGCGGTGGCACGCGGCGCAGTCCACCGGCTTGCCGCCCAGCGTCGCCTCGCCGACATGCGGGTCGGCGTGACACGACGCGCAGGCGGCGAACGGCGGATCCTTGAGCGTGAGATTGGCGCGATGGCACGCGGTGCACGACACGCCGCGGTGCATGCCCAGGAGCGGGAACCGCGTGACCGAGTGATTGAACTCCGCCCGGTCGATGATCGCCCAACCACGCGTCACATGGCAGTCCGCGCACCGGCCCGACAGCTTGCCCCGGTGCGGATCCTCGTGACAGGACGAGCACTGCGCGAACGCGATGGGCTTGAATCGTGGGATCCGCACGCCGTCCGGACCGGGGGCGATGCCGAGCCGCGGCGCGAGGTGGCACTTGTCGCACGCGACGTCGGCGTGTCGGCCCGTCAACGGATAGTCGGTCTGGCCGTGATCGAACTTCGGCGCCGGCTTCCACCCGCGCGTGTCGTGGCAGCGCTCGCAACTCGCGCCCAGCGATCCCCGGTGCACGTCGTCGGCGCGATGGCACGACGCGCACGTCGTCTCCAGCCCCAGCCAGCCGGCGGATCCCTGGCGCTTGGACAGCGCCGCGGCCGGGCCCACGCGGAACTTGGCCGTGTGGCAGTCCCCGCACTTTGCCTGAGCGTGTTTGCCCTCGAGCGCCCAGCCGGCCAGCCGGTGGTCGAACCCTGCCTCGGATCCGCCCGGCCAGGCGATCAATTGGAAGTTCACGCCGGCGTGGTCCGGGTGGCAGCTGGCGCATTCCTTCTTCTGCGCCGTCACCTCGCGGGCGTGCAGCCCCCGGCCCTGGCTGATGAGCCACGCCACGTCCTTATGACAGGCGAGGCACATCTGCGACATCGGTTCGCGGTGCAGCCCGTGGCACTGGGCGCAGTTCGTCGGACCCTCCAGGTCCCGATGCACCCGGGCGAGCGGGCCCGGCGAGATCTGGGCGGACGCCCGTGGGGCCAGTCCCAGCAGCATGGCGCCGCACAGCAGGAGAAGCGTCCGCATTCATCCGGCCAGGTCTTGCCGGGGAGGCAGCGGAACGTCCTTCTCGACGATGCGCACACCCAGCCGCTCGAGGAACGCGTACGGCGCGTCCCCGCCGATGCGGATGACGACGAAGTCGCTCGGCAGGATGATCGACGCCTCGCCCGACCCGAGGACCACCACATCCTCGCGAATCTCGCGCACGTGACTGCCGAAGTGCGGCGTCACCTTCCCGGCGGCGATCGCGCGATCGACCTTGGCGCGATTCCGGTCGGCGATCCGCGCGAACGTCTCGCCGCGATACGAGATCCGCACCTCCGTGCCCGCCTGGTTGGCCAAGCCGAGCGCCGTCTCCACGGCACTGTCGCCGCCGCCCACCACGAGCACGCGCCGCCCGGCGAACGCCTCCATCTCGACCACGTCGTAGAACACGGTGTCGCGGTCCTCGCCGGGCACGCCGAGCCGGCGCGGGCTGCCGCGCCGTCCCATGGCCAGCACCACCCGGCGCGCGGCCTGTGACCCGCGCGTCGTCTCCACGCGGAACACGGCGCCGTCGCGCACGATCTGCTGCACCTTCTCCCCCGTGCGCACGGCCAGCCCCGTGTTGGCCACGATCGTCTCCCACACTTTCAGCAGCGTCTCCTTCGACCCGTCGGCCACCCAGAGATCGCCGTACAGCGGCACGTGCACCGGCTCGGCGAGCAGCAGCTTGTGACGCGGATACTTGCGCACCGTGTCGGAGAGTGAGCCCTGCTCGAGCACCACGTAGCTCAGTCCGCAGCGGAGCGCTTCGAGCCCGGCGCTCAGCCCGGCCGGCCCGGAACCGACGATGGCCACGTCCACCGCGTCGTCGTGGCCGTCGGACCGTCGCTCGCCGGGCGGCAGCGCGCGGGCCACGTGCTCGATTGCCATCTTGCCTTCGTTGATGGCATTCTTGATCAGGCCGCGGCCGCCCAGTTCGCCGACGATGTACAGCCCCGGCACGTTGGTCTCGAAATGCTCGTCCACCAGCGGCACGGTCACCCGGTTCACCGCCGCGCCCGTGGTGACGAGGATCGCGCCCACCGGACAGCCGCGCACGCATTCCCCGTGCCCCTGGCACAGCGCGTCGTCCACCACGGCGAGCTTGCCGCGCAGCGTGATCGCGCCGGGCTCCGGACACGACGCCACGCACGTGCCGCAGCCCACGCACATGTCCGCGCGCACCAGCGCTTTCGGCGCGCCCCCCGGATCCGCGGCGCCGGCGGACACCGGCGCCCGCACCATCTCGAAGATCTGCTGCGGCACACCGCAACTGGGACAGTAGGTGGCGCCCGGCGGCACGAGCGCCTTGCAGCGCGGACAGGGCGCGCCCGCGCGCGACGGCGGCGCGTGCGCGACGCCCGTGGTGCGCAGATGGAGCCAGATCGCCAACGCGGTCAGGGCGAAGAAGCCGAGCGTCGTGAGCAGCATCGCCGTCCGCTACCGGAACCAGGTCGCGCCCACGGCGACCACGACGGCCACGTGAATCACCACCGCGACGAGAGCGGTGATCGCGAACGGGCGATGGGCCACGTGCCAGTAGCGGAACACCCGCTGCGTCGCGTCGAGCATCCGCGACTGCTGGGCCAGCGACATCTCGCGATCGGCGAGCCGCAACGCCTCGCGCATGGCCCGATGATCCAGCGGCCGACTGTTCGGAGAGAGCGCGGTCCAGCGCCCGCGCAGCTCCCGCATGCGGCGCCACCGCGTCAGGTCGTTGGTCACCAGACGCCAGAGGATGCGCCATGCGCTCTCCTGCGCCTCCGGCTCGGGAGCGATGTCCAGCGTCGCCTCCACCGCGTCCGGCTCCAGCCCGGTCGCCGCCGCGAGCCGCTGGATGAGCTCGCGTCGTTGCGCGGTCACCTCGTCGCGGGTGAGCTCGATGCCGCTGCGCGCGCGGGGAATGCGCGTGTACAGGTAGCGGCCCACGATGCCGCTGGCGATCACGACCAGCATCGCCCCCAGTCCGAGGCCGATCACGCCGTCCGACCGCCACGCGGCGTGGATGGCCAGCAACAGCGGCAGGGTGAGGGCCGACGTCACGTGCACGTCGAGCCAGCGGCCGATCGATCCGGTCCAGCGCAACCCCCGCCACTTCTTGCGCAGCGGATACACCCAGAGGAACGCGAAGATGAGGAAGGCCGCGATGCCGGCCGACTGCCCGATGTACCCCGACGGCTGCAGCCAGTCGCGCCACGGGTGGCGGGCGCGCACCGCCAGCGACGCCGTGTAATACGGCAGGCCCAGCAGATTGATCGCCACCAGCGGCACGTTGATGGCGATGAGGACGATCGTGCTCGTGCGCAGCCTGCGCTTCCCGGACGCGACGGCGGGCGCCGCGGATTTCGCTGCCGGCGCGCCGGCGGCGGCCGCTGGGCCGCCATCGGAGCGCGGCTCGGCCGCGCGGGCGAGGTTCGATTGTCTCATGCGCCCGACCGGTTGGATCGTCGGGCAGCGCTGGCGGTGGCCATGCGTCGTACGTTTCTTGATGGGGGCTGCAAGCTTCCGTGCCGTGTGTACACCAACGTCCCTCTCATTGGTCCACACGCGCCAAGCAGCCGCGCGTAACTCGCGAACGTGATCGCGTGATGCGCATCACACACGCGAACGCGCGGATGTCCGGCCCACCACCGCGGCGCCCGCGCGGCGGGAATGAAACGGTACCATCACGCTACCGGCAAATGGGCCGCTAAAGACGCGACATCCGCCGTTGGTGCGGCGCTATCGCGCCCTCGCGCGCCACCGGTACTCCCGCCAGATGAGCACCAGCACGCCCAGATCCACCGCCGTCAGCACCATGAGCGCCGGCGAGCGCGTGAGCGCGATGCGATAGCCCTCGTACACCACGAACGCGCCCATGAACCAGAGCGCGGCCGGGAATGCCCACCGCCGCTCCCGGAGCAGACCGGCCACGAGGATCAGCTTCACCACGCCGTGGCCCACGAGATACGCGCTCGCGAACAGCGTCGTGTTCGACGAGAGCTGCGCCACGCCGTGGCGCAGCAGGTTCGCCACCACGTCGTGCGGATCCTCGGAGAGTTCGTGCGCCGTGAGAAACAGCACGGCGGCGTTCAGCGTGCGCGGACCCGCGGCCGCGATCACGGCCCCGCCGATCACCTCGAGCACGCCGTCGATGCCCTTGAGGATCACGCCGAGGTCGAATAGGCGATGCAGGGTCGTGCCGGCAGGCGCCGGCGGGCGGGACTTCGAGAGGCGATCCATCGTCCATCATATAGTAGCGTGCCCTGGCCCGCCCGCATCTGGCTGCGGACGGCGGATGCGCGCATACTCGTTCCACCGCCGCGCCACGCCTCTCTCCTGCCCACCGCCGCCATGCTTCGCCGCATCCTGTTCGCCGCCGCCCTATGCCTCGCGCCCGCCGCCGCGACGC
The DNA here is from genome assembly GCA_035533755.1 of Gemmatimonadaceae bacterium. NCBI lineage: Bacteria > Pseudomonadati > Gemmatimonadota > Gemmatimonadia > Gemmatimonadales > Gemmatimonadaceae > Gemmatimonadaceae bacterium. Next base: position 37,929 of record DATLTC010000064.1, on the reverse strand, counting down.
CGGGCCAGACCCCGCCCCCGACCTACGCCCGCGCCGACACCGCCGCGTTGCACCGCACGCTCGACTCCGTCGCCCACGCCTTCCACGGCGTGCTGGGCTATTCCGTGCGCAACCTCGACACCGGCGAGCGCCTCTCCCTGCGCGGCGACGAGACCTTCCCCACCGCCAGCCTCATCAAGGTGCCGATTCTCGTCACGCTGTTCGATCTCGTCCAACGCAAGAAGATCTCGCTCGACGATCCCCTCACGCTGCTCGACATCGACAAGGTGCCGGGCAGCGGCGTGCTCCAGTTCATGCACGACGGCCTCACCCTCTCCGTGGGCGACGCCGCGAATCTCATGATCATCCTCAGCGACAACACGGCCACCAACCTCATCCTCGACCGCACCGACATCCGGCCGGTGTGGGACAAGATGGAAGCGCTCGGCCTGCCGCACACCAAGGTCCACTCCAAGACCTACCTCCGGAACACCAGCGTGGCCATGGACAGCTCGGTGAAGTACGGGCTGGGCGTGAGCACGCCCAACGAGATGGCGCGCCTGTTCGCCCTGCTCGCCAACGGACGCGCCGTGAGCCCCGCCGCCGATTCGGCCATGCTCGCCATCCTTGCCGACAACGCCGATATGGAATCCATGCAGCGCTCCGTGGACGGCCTCGTCGTGCCCCACAAGACCGGATCCATCGATTCGTCGCGCACCGAGTGCGCCCTCTTCCCGCTCCAGTCGCGCGTCGTCGTGTGTGGGTTCACCAAGCAGGACGCCGACATCCGCAACGTCGTGGACAACGAGGCCCAGGTGGCGCTGGGCAGGATCGGCGCGGCGGTCGTCGCGGCCTGGCCGCGGAAGCCCGAGGCCGGATCGTACTAGCGCGCCCCCCACCCCGTCGTCACCGTTCATCCGTCCGCTCTCGCCGCCGCCGGCCCGCGCACCCTACCCCACAACCCATCCGCCGTGCTGCTCATTCTCGCCTTCGCGTTCGTCCTCTCCGGCGCTGCGGGACTCATCTACGAAACCATCTGGACGCGCTATCTCGGCCTGTTCGTCGGCCACGCCGCATACGCCCAGATCATCGTCCTCGTCATCTTCCTCGGCGGCATGTCGCTCGGCGCCCTCGTCGCCGGCCACCGCTCGTCGCGCCTCCGGCAACCGCTGCTCTGGTACGCGGGCGTCGAGTTCCTCGTCGGCGCCATCGGATTCGTCTTCCACGACGTCTTCGTCGCCAGCACCGACTTCGCCTACGCGCACGTCTTTCCGCACATGGCCGGCGGCGCCGGCGGGCTGGGCGTCATGGCCGTCCAGTGGACCCTCGCCGCCCTCCTCATCCTCCCGCAGTCGGTCCTCCTCGGCGCCACCTTCCCACTCATGAGCGCCGGCGCCATCCGCCACGTGCGCGCCGAGCCGGGCCGGGTGCTCGGACTGCTCTACTTCACCAACAGCATCGGCGCCGCCATCGGCGCGCTCGTCGCGGGCTTCTTCCTGATCGGCGAAGTGGGACTCCCGGGCACGCTCCTGGCCGCCGGCGTCCTCAACTTCCTCGTCGCCATCGGCGTCGGCATCGCCTCGCGCGCGTACTATCCCACCGACGGCCCCGACGCCCAGCCGCTCCCGCAACCGATCGAACAATCGGCCACCCTCCCGCGGGAATGGCGCGTCCTCCTCGCCGTGAGCTTCGGCACCGCGGTGGCCAGCTTCATCTACGAGATCGCGTGGATCCGCATGCTCTCGCTCGTACTCGGCGCGGCCACGCATTCGTTCGAACTCATGCTCTCGGCGTTCATCCTCGGCATCGCGCTGGGCGCGTACTGGATCCGCGGACGGGCCGACGCCATGGAACACCCCATGCGAACTCTCGGCATCGTGCAGTGGGTCATGGGCACCCTGGCCGTGGCCACGCTCCCGCTCTACATGGCGTCGTTCGGATGGATGGCAGGCCTCATCCGGATGTTCGACACCACCAACGCCGGGTACGACGGGTTCGTGTTCTCGCGATACCTGATCTGCCTGATGATCATGCTCCCGGCCACGTTCTGCGCCGGCATCACGCTCCCGCTCATCACCAGGATCCTCATCCGCAACGGCGCCGGCGAACGGGCCATCGGCACCGTGTACGGCGTCAACACGCTGGGCTCCATCGCCGGCGTCATCATCGCCGGCCTCGTGCTCATGCCGGTGCTCGGCCTCAAGTGGCTGCTGATCAGTGGCGCCGTGGTGGACATCGCGCTCGGCGTGGCCCTGCTCCGCCCCAGCCCCCTCGACCGCGATCACCGCGCCCGCGCGCGGTTCGGGTTCCTGCTCGCCACGGTCTGTTTCGTCCTCGCCAACGGCCTGCTCGTGCGCTTCGATCTGTGGAAGCTGTCGAGCGGGGTGTATCGCCAGGGCCTCCTGCCCACGTCCACCACCTTCAGCTTCCCCTTCTACAAGGATGGACGCACGGCCACGGTGAGCGTGCGCCGCACCACCACCGGCGGCTACCTCACGCTCGCCACCAACGGCAAGCCCGACGCGTCGATGGATCCGTTCTGGGAAGACTCCACCATCGAGCCCGGCGCCTTGCGCTCGCTGGCCGAGGACCAGGCCACGCAGATTCTGCTCCCCCTCATCGGCCTCGCCCACGTGCCCGACGCCAGGGAGATCGCCGTCATCGGCCAGGGCTCCGGCATGACGTCCAGTCTCCTGCTCGGCAGCCCCGAGGTGCGGCAGGTGGTGACCGTGGAGATCGAGCCCGAGATGGTCGCCGCGTCGCGCGCCTTCCGTCCCGCCAATCACCGCGTGTTCGACGACCCCCGCTCGCGCATCGTGATCGACGACGCCAAATCCTATTTCGCCGCCACCGGGCGCAAGTTCGACCTCATCATCTCGGAGCCGTCCAACCCCTGGGTGAGCGGCGTCTCGGGCCTGTTCACGCAGGAGTTCTACCACCGCGTGCGCAACAACCTCACCGCCAACGGCGTGCTCGGCCAGTGGCTGCATCTGTACGAGATGAACGATTCGCTCGTCGTCTCCGTGCTCGCGGCCATCGACCAGAACTTCAAGTCGTACGAGGTGTTCTTCACCTCCAACAGCGACGTGTTGATCCTCGCCTCCAACCGCTCGACGCCCCTCGTGCCCGATTGGAAGGTGCTGCGGTATCCCGGCGTCGCCCACGACCTGCGCCGCGCCGTGCCCATGAGCCCCGAAGCGCTCGACGCCATGCGCCTGGCGGGACGCGACATCCTCCACCCCTACCTGATCACGCACGCGCAGGTGAACTCCGACTACTACCCGGTGCTCGATCTGAACGCCGAGCGCACGCGGTTCCTGCACCAGGAGGCCACCGGGTTGGAGAGCCTCGGCAAGGGACGATTCAACGTCGTCGCCGCGCTGGCCGGCCGCCCCCAAGGCTTCGGCACCGAACCGCTGGCCGTGGCGCCGGAGATTCCGCGCGTCGAGGCGCTGGCACTGCAGGTGCGCCTGCGCCGCGTGCTCGCGATGACGCCGGACCAGCGCGTGGGCGTGCCGTACGATTCCGTGCTGGCCGACGCCGTGTATCGCGTGGACCGGTTCGAGCGCCAGGTGGCCGCCGCCACCCCGCCCACCGACTGGCATTCCTGGATGCACTCGTTCGTGCGCGTCGAGGCGCTGCTGCACGACGGCTCATCGGGAGTGGCCGACGACGCGTTCTACGGTCGCGTGTATGCCTACCTCGCCCGGGCCAACGCACCGCCGCACGCCCGCGCCGCCGTGGACTTCGTGCACGGGTTGGCGGCGTGGAACTTCCCCCAGGCCTCGGCGGCCGCCGACACCCTGATCGCCGACGTCGCCCACGACTCCCTGCCCTGGCTGGGCGTGAACGAACTGCGCAACGGCGCCGTGGTCGCGCGGATCTCGCTCGGCGACTTCGCGGGCGCCACGGCGGCGTTCAGGACGCTGGCCCCCGAGACCGACGAATCCAACTTCATCGCCCAGCTCCTGGCCGCGGACCTGGTCGTGCGCCAGGCCCGGGCCAGGGAAGCGGCGAAGCCCTAGGGTTTGGGCGGCCCCGCTTTCGCCTTCGACTCGTCACCCGCCCAGACCACGGCGATCTTCGCCGGATCAATGTACTTGCGGAACGCCGCGTTCACCTGGGCGAGCGTCGCGGACCGGATCTGCTGTTCGTTGTCCGCCTGGAACTGCATCGTCCGCCCGAGCAGCATGTCGGTCACCAGCTGCCCGGCGAGCGCGCCGTCCTGCGACCGCATGAGGCGGTTGGACTCGAGCAGTCCCGTCCGCGCCTTCTCCAGTTCGGCGGCGGTGAATCCACCGGCGCGCGCGCTGTCGATCTCGTCGAAGAAATCCCGCGTGACCCGGTCGCCGTTCTGCGGCGCGTGGATGGCGATGGCGATGAACTGCCCCAGCGGCACGCGTGAATCGGCCACGAAGATGGACTGCGTGGCGTAGCTCAGGCCGTCCTTGACGCGGATGCGCTGGGTGAGACGGGAGGTGAGCACGCCGCCCCCCATCATGTAGTTGGCCAGCTGCATCGCCGCGTAGTCCGGGTCGTGATCGGACAGCGGGAAATCGGTGCCCGCCACGAACATCGCGTTGGCCTTGTCCGGCGTGTCGATGCGCTCGCGCGTGCCATCGATCGGGAACAGCACGTTGCGCATGACCGCGTAGGGATTACGGGTCCTCCAGCCGGCGAACATCGTGTCGAGCTGGGCGCGCACCGCGTCGGCATCGAAGTCGCCGACCACCGCCGCCTCGCCCGTGCCGGCGCCGAAGAAATCGACGTACGCCCGGCGCACGTCGGCCAGCGAGAGCGCGCGCAGATCGGCCAGCTCCTCGTCCATCGAGCCCGCGTAGCGCGGGTCGCCGGCGGGATAGCGCGAGAACTTCCGCTGCATCGCGTTGATGGCCAGCGCAGTCGGCTCCTTGGACGCCGATTCGATGGCCGCGATCTGCTGGCTGATGAGCGCCGAGTATTCCGTGGAATCGAACGCCGGCATCCGCAGGATCTCGTCGGCCAGCGACAGCACGGCCGGCAGGTTCTGGCGCGTGGACTGGATGGTCACCGCCACGTAATTGCCGTTGCCGCTCATCGACAGGCGCGATTTGAGCACGTTGAGGGAGTCGGTGAGTTGCTGGCGCGTGTGCTTCGTGGTGCCGCGCATGAGCATCGCCGCCGCCATCGAGACCGCGTCGCCGCGATGCTGCAGCGTCTTCTCGTCGCCGAACCGGAGCGTGAGCATGGCGTTCACGCTCTCGCCGCGCGTCTTCTTGGCGAGCAGCGCCACCTTGAGGCCGGCCCCGGTGGTGAAATGCGTCGTATGCGCCATGATGTTGGCCGGCGACGGATCGAACGCCTCCCCGGTGGCTGCCACGGCCTGGCCCGTGTAGCCCTGCACCAGCTTCGCGATGTCGGGCGCCGCCGGGATCTCCGCGCGGTCGGGCTGCGCCGCGGGAACGAAGAACCCCAGCGTGCGGTTGGACGGCTTGAGGTACGCCTGCGCCACGCGCTGCACGTCGGCCGGCGTGACCTTGCCCACCTGGTCGCGGTGCAGGAAGAACAGCCGCCAGTCGCCCACGCCCATCCAGTCCGACAGGGCGAGCCCCACCCCGGCCGTGTTGTTGAGCGCCAGCGCGTACGCGCTGGCAATGGCGCCCTTGGCCCGGTCCACCTCTTCAACGGTGGGGGGCTGCGTGGTCGCGATCGCGTGGAGCGCCTCGAGCATCGCCGAGCGCGCCGCCGGGAGCGTGTCCTCCGTTCTCAGCGTGGCGATGAGCATCAGGCCGCCCGGATCGTGCAACTGGAGCGGGAGCGCGTTCACCGCGCTCGCCTTCTTCGTGAGCACCAGGGCCTTGTACAGCCGGCCCGACGGCGCGTCCACCAGCACGTGCTGCAGCACGTCCACCGCCGCCGCGTCGCCGCTCGATGCGGCCGGCGTGTGGAAGAACGCCACCAGGTCCTGCTCGGCCCCGGCGCGGCGCACCCACACCTCGCGCTCGCCGTCCTGGGTCGGTTCCACGGTGTACGTGGGCTCGAGCACCCGCGCCGGCCGCGCGATCGGCGCGAAGTACCGGCGCACCAGCGCCAGCGCGCGCGTGGTGTCGAACTTGCCGGCAATGAGCAGCACGGCGTTGTCGGGCTGGTAGTAGCGCCGGTAGAACGCCTGCAGGCGGTCGATCGGCACGTTCTCGATGTCGGACCGCGACCCGATGGGCAACCGGCCGTAGGCATGGAACAGGTACGCGCTGCCCAGCACGCGCTTGATCGTCACCAGCGTGGGGCTGTTCTCCCCGCTCTCGAACTCGTTGCGGACGACCGTCATCTCCTGATCGAGGTCGGCCCTGGCGATGCGGCTGTGCACCATCCGGTCGGCTTCCATCGCCAGCGTCCAGTCGAGCGTCGTGTCGGCGGCGGCGAACAGCTCGAAGTAGTTGGTGCGGTCGAACGACGTGCTGGCGTTGTACTCGACGCCGCGCGTTTCCAGCTCCTTCGCGATGTCGGCATGCGCCGTGGTCCCCTTGACCATCAGGTGCTCGAGCAGATGCGCCATGCCCGTCTCGCCGTACCCTTCCTCGCGCGATCCCACCAGGTAGGTGACGTTCACCAGGGTCTGCGGCTTGGTCTGATCGGGATAGAGCAGCACCCGGAGCCCGTTGGCGGGGATGCGGTAGGCGATGATCCCCTCCACCGATGCCTCGCGCACCAGATCGGGGGCGGCCGCCTGCTGGGCGGCCAGGGGGGCGGCCGCGACGAGCCCGAGGAGGGCGGCGCGGACGACACGACGCGATATTATTGACGGCATTGAACGGAACCGGAGGTTGGGGGGTGAACGAGCGTCCGGAAGGCGTGGAGCGCCGACGCCCCACGCCTTGGTATATGACAACCTGCAACCCACTTCACCAGTGGCAATCGCTCAGGACTCCACCGCCCACCCCCACGACCGCCGCGACCGCGTCCTGACCGGGCTCATGCGCGCCGCCTGGATCGCGGCCGTGGCGGTGGTCACCGTGCAGGGCATCTTCCACCCCCGCAACAACTTCCTGATCTTCCGCGGGGCCTGGGACCACCTCGTGCACGGGCAGAACCTGTACGCGCCCGGCCAGGGATATCAGGATTTATTCAAGTACAGTCCGAGCTTCGCCTTCCTGTTCGCGCCGTTCGCGGTGGTGCCGTTTGGGCTCGGCTATTTCCTGTGGACCGCCCTCAACGCCGGCCTGCTGTACGTCGCCATCGGGCGCCTCCTCCCCCCGCGCCCGGCGCTGGTGGTGCGGGCCATCGTGTTCTTCGACATGCTGGGCTCCCTCCAGAACGCGCAGAGCAATGCGCTGGTCACGGCCCTCATCGTGCTCGCGTTCACCGAACTGGCGCGGCGGCGGCAATTCGCGGCGGCGGTCAGCGTGGCCGTGGGCACGGCGGTCAAGATCTTCCCGATCGCGGCCGGCGTGTTTCTCATGTTCCATCCGCGGCGCGCGCGGTTCGTGGGGCTGTGCGTGCTGGCCGGCGCCGCCGTGGCCCTGGCCCCGCTGCTCGTCGTGCCGGCCCGCACGCTCGCCGCGCAATACCAGGGGTGGCGCGCCGTCGAATCGCACGACGCGCCCGATCGCATGTTCTCGATCATGCAGCAGGTGCACCTCTGGCTGCACGTCGACTGGCCCAACTGGCCGCAGCAGCTGGCGGGCGTGGCGATCCTCATGCTCCCGCTCGCCGCGCGCCGCGACCGGCTGGACGACCCCACGTTCCAGCGGCTGTTCCTCGCCTCGCTGCTCATCTTCTGCGTGCTGTTCAACCACCAGGCCGAGAGCCCGACGTTCGTCCTCGCGCTCTGCGGCGTGGGCATATGGTTCGCCTCGACGCCAGCGACGGCGTGGAACCGCGCCCTGCTCGCCTTCGTGCTGCTCGGCACGACCGCGGTGAACAGCAGCCTGATGCCCGCCACGCTGCGGCGCGACTTCTTCGCCCCCTACTATTTCAAGACGATCCCGATCTTCGTCGTGTGGCTGGCCCTGCAGGTGCTCCTGCTGCGGTCCGGCTCAGAGCATGCCGAAGTGCCCGAGCGCGATGTCGCCGCGGGCCAGGCGGGCGCGTAGCTCGGGCGAGGTGAGGGCGCGCAGTTCGCGCTCGCGCACGTCGGTGTAGGCATCCAACGCCGCCAGTTCCGGCGACGAGTATCCCGGATGCACCGCGAGTTCGCTCGGCCCGGCGGGCAACGCATCGAGGCGCGCCAACACGCCGTCCAGGAATGCCGGCGAATTCTGCAGCGACACGCCGAAGAACTCGGCCCGCACGTCGTCGCCACGCGCCCCACTGGCCCACACGCCGGCATCGAGCAGCCGCTTCTTGAGGCGGACGGCGGCGCGCTGCGGGCCCGCCGCCATCGGCTCGCGCGGCACGCGGATCACCCGCACTCCCACCAGCCGCGCGGCATTGCGCGCGGCGGTGAAGAATCCGGGAAAACAGTGCGTGTGGCGGTGGCTGTCCACGTGCGTCACCCGCACGCGCGCCATCACCATCCGGCTCAACTGCGCCGCGCACTCGCCCTGCACCTCCACCAGACGCACCAGGCCGAACGCGGCGCGCCAGGCCAGCGATCGGAACGAGTGGAAGTTCCCCGTGTTCGCATCGGTGAGCGACGGCGCGTGCGTGAGCGGCCGGCCGGCGATCAGGTTCAGGTGAAGCCCCACGCCGAGCATGGCGCGCCTGGGGCGCAGCCGTTCCAGGGCGTCCTCCCACCCCGGCATGTTGACCATCATCGACGTGGACGTCACCACGCCGGCGTCGTGCGCTTCGATGATCCCACGGTTGACGCTCTCCGTGAGGCCGAAATCGTCGGCGTTGACGATCAGCAGCGGACGGGGCGCGCCCACCGGGTTACGACGCGCGAGCGGACGCGTCGACGGCCGCCGCCGCGGCTGCGGTCAACGGCGAGCCGTCCGATGCCGCGTCCGGCGCCTCGAGGTCGAACGTGCCCGCCGTGTCGAGATAGCGGGAGGTCCAGCCGTGCCAGCGGATCCTCACCAGATCCCGCGCCATCCGCATCGAATCGCGCACGAAGTGCACCGTCGTCGGTTCTTCGTCATAGCGGAAATCCACCGCGACCTGCGCCACCGACAGCCCCAGGCGGCGCGCGATGTACAGCGTCTCCACGTCGAACCCGAAGCCGGCGATCGTCGTGCGCGTGAAGATCGCCTGGGCCGCCGCGGCGGTGAATCCCTTCAGCCCCGCCTGCGTATCGAGCGTGTCGCGCAGCAACAGCACCCGGACCGCCGCGTTGAACGCCCGGCTCATCAGATGGCGCGTGTACAGATAGTGGAAGAAGCTCGGGCTCATCACGTACCGCGACTCGGGCAGCACCCGGCACGCGATCGCCACGTCCTTGCCGGCCTCCAGCGCCGCCAGGATCTTCAGCGTCTGCGACAGCGGGTACGCGAGATCGAAGTCCGTGAACACGCGGTACGCGCCGGTCGCAACGATCATCCCGCGCGCCACGGCGTATCCCTTGCCCCGATTCACCGGATTGCGCAGCACGCGCACCCGCTCGCGCGCCTGCGCGTAGCGCACCAACGCCTCGGCCGTCTCGCCGTCGGTGCTGCAGTCGTCCACCAACACGACTTCCACCGACACCGGCGCCGACGCGCGGAACTCGTCGAGCGCGGCCAGAGTTCCTGCGAGTTGAGCGCCGGCGTTGTACGCCGGGATGATGAGCGAGAGCTGGGGGCCGGACGTCATCTGTGAACTGTTGCCTTAACGATCGATGATTCCGAACGTTGCTGACCGGAGGTGTACTCCGCCATGTCGTTGCGCCCGCACGATGTGGGCGCCAGCGGCGGGGCATTGCTTGCGGCCCGCGGCACCGCCCCGGGCCGGAACCGTGGCCCGTGAGCCGCGGTTCGCCTAGTATCTAATGTAGCGCACCCCAACAACCCGGACGACCTAAGAATCTGTAAGTACTTTCCATGGTCGCCAATGCTAACCCCATGCGGCACAACGACGTGCGGAGCCACATGATGTCCTCGCTCGACCTCGATCCGGCCACCACCGCGCTCGTGCTCATCGACCTGCAGCGCGGTATCACGTCCACGTCGACCGCGCCCCACCCCGCGAGCGAGGTGATCGAGCGCGCGCGCGCGCTGGCCGCGCGGTTCCGTGCCCGCCGCGCGCTGGTCGTGCTGGTGCGCGTGGACCCTGGCCCCAACGGCGAGCTGTTTCCCAACGCGCCCGTGGACGCGCCGCGCCCGCCCCGGTCCGGTCCGATGCCCGCCGACTGGACGGAGATCGTGCCCGCGCTCGGCCCCGAGCCGGGCGACATCGTGGTCACCAAGCACCAGCCAGGCGCATTCTTCGGCACCGACCTCGACGTGCAGCTCCGCCGCCGCGGCGTGCGCACCATCGTCATCGGCGGCATCTCCACCAACGTCGGCGTCGAGGCCACGGCCCGTGTCGCATACGAATCGGGGTATGCGCTGGTGTTCGTGGAAGACGCGATGGCGGCGCGCGAAGCCGATCTCCATACGCACGCCGTGACCCGGTTCTTCCCCACCATCGGGCGCGTGCGGTCCACAGCCGACGTCCTGGCCGCGCTGGAGTGAGGGCGTTCCGCACCCCCACGATCGCCCGCGCGCTCGGGCATCGGAACTACCGCCTGTTCTTCAGCGGGCAGATCGTCTCGCTCACCGGCTCGTGGATCACGCGGATCGCCACGAGCTGGCTCGTCTACCGGCTCACCGGCTCGCCCCTGCTGCTCGGCCTCGTGGGATTCGCCGGCCAGATCCCGACCCTCGTCATGGCGCCGTTCACCGGCGTGCTCGTCGACCGCTGGAACCGGCACCGCATCCTCGTCATCACGCAGACGCTGTCGATGCTGCAGTCGCTGGCCCTGGCCGTGCTCGCCCTCGCCCACGTCATCACCGTCACCGAGATCCTGGCCCTGCAACTGGCGCAGGGGATGATCAATGCGTTCGACACGCCGGCCCGCCAGGCGTTCGTGATCCAGATGGTGGACGACCGCAACGATCTCTCCAACGCGATCGCGCTCAATTCGACGATGGTGAACGCCAGCCGCATCGTCGGCCCGGCCATCGGCGGCATGTTGATCGCCGCGTTCGGCGAGGGCTGGTGCTTCCTGGTGGACGCCGTGTCGTACTTCGCCGTCATCGTGTCGCTGATCGCGATGCGCGTGTCGCGCGAGCGGCCGCCCCGCGCGAGCACGCACCTGCTCGAGGAACTGCGCGACGGCTTCCGCTACGTGTCGGGCTCCGCCCCCATGCGCGGCGTGCTCCTGCTGCTGGCGCTGGTGAGCACGATGGGCATGCCTTACATGGTGCTGATGCCGGCCGTGGCATCGAAGATCCTCCACGGCGGGCCGCACACGCTGGGCTTCCTGATGACGGCCGCCGGGGTGGGCGCCCTCTGCGGCGCGCTCTACCTCGCGTCCCGCACGTCGGTCGTCGGCCTCGGGCGCGTGATCGCCGTGGCCGCGTGCACCTTCGGGGCCGGCATCGTGGCGTTCTCGCTGTCGCGGGCCCTCTGGCTGTCGCTCCTCCTCCTGCCGCTGGCCGGCGCCGGGTTGATGGTGACCATGGCCTCCACCAACACGCTGCTGCAGACCCTGGTCGAGGAGCGTATGCGCGGCCGCGTCATGGCGTTCTACGCGATGTCGTTCCAGGGCACAGCCCCCATCGGCAGTCTGATCGCCGGGTTCGTGGCCGAACGCATCGGCGTGCCGGCCACGCTCATGCTGGGCGGCACGGCCTGCGTGCTCGGCGGCGGCGCGTTCGCCCTCTGGCTGCCACGGTTCCGCGCCCACGTCCGCCCGATCTACATCGCGCGGGGGATTCTGCCCCCCACCGGGCCCGCCCCCGCCGCCTGACCGGCGCCGCGCCGGGGGCTCCACGGGGCGTAAAGGAAACGTGAGTGACACCTTTGCGAAAAATTCGAGTGACCGATCCCAGCAGTGGGGGGGTCTGGTGCGTGGAAGGAATAGAAAGGCAATGGGCCGGCCAGACGGGCCCGATGCCTGACCGCAAGGTCTCGAACCGTACGTTCCACAACGCAGCAAACAGTTTCAGGAGCTCAGCCGTACAGTGTAGTTGTAGGACAACCCGGATCCGGCGTGCGCGGGGTCAGCGTACTTTCAGGTGCGTGTTTGGGGGGGATTCCCGCCCGTCCGGGTCCGTGGTTCGAGCTCTGGAGCGTTGGAACGAATACGGCAAAAGCAGACCACGGCGACCGCGGCGATAACGCCGCGCCAGATCGCCCACCAAACCCAGTCCAGGAAGAACGCCAACTCGTTGCGCGCATTCGCAACGGGGACCGTGAGGCCTATGGGTCGCTCGTCGAGCGCCACCTCGCCCGTGCGCTCGCGCTGAGCATCCGCATCCTCCACCACCGGGAGGACGCGGAGGATCTCACGCAGGACGCCTTCCTCGCCGCGCTCGAACATCTCGACGCGTTCGATGCCGAGCGCCCGTTCTGGCCCTGGCTGGCGCGCATCCTGGTGAATCGCGGACTGGATCTCGCGGCGGCGCGCTCCGTGCGCGCCACCGAGCCCTTGCCCGACGACGTATTCGATCCCGCCCAGAGCCCGGCCGACGCGGCCGAACGCGCCGAGATCCTCGCGCGGTTCCGTCACGAACTGGCGCTGCTGCCCCCGCGCCGCAAGCTGATCATGCAACTGTTCGAACTGGACGGATACACGGTAGCCGAGTTGGCCGAGCTGCTGGAATCCTCGCCGGCTACCATCCGCTGGCATCTGCACGCGGCGCGCCGTCAGTTGCGCAAGGCGCTGTCGCCCTTTCGTGGAGAAGGTTCATGAGACACGACGATCTCTCCCCCGACCCGGCGCTGCGCGACATGCTGCGGCGGTTCGATCCGGCGAGCGCCGTCACGCCGGCCGGCCGCCAGGCGCTGGCCCGGCGCATCGCCGCCGGCGCGTCGCCGATCCTGGCCGCGCGCCGCCGTACCGCCCCGTCATGGTGGGAGTTCACCGCCGGTTGGGCCCGCACGCTCATCCCACTCGGCGTGGCCACGGCCCTCGTGGCCGCCGGCGCCATCCTCTGGGCGTCGCACACCGCGGCGCGGAACGCCATGGTCCCGGTGGCGGCGCCGGATTCGCTCGTCGGCGCCGTGCCGCGCGACCGCACGTCGCAGCACCTGGTGGATTTCCTCGTCACGCCCACCGGCGGCCGCGTGGCGCCCGCGCCGGGGCATGAGTGACGCGTAGCCGTCGCGGCGCCGTACGGATGCCGCCCCGCTCGCTCGCCGTCGCCGTCCTCTGCGCGCTCGCCCTTGGCAGCGCGCTCGCCGGCATCGCCATCGACCGCGTGGTGCTCCATGCCCGCGTGCGCGCGCCGGCTTTCCCCGACACGTCGTTTCACCCCATCGAATCGATCTTGCGCTCTCCCACCGACGCCGACCGCCGCGCCATTCGCGCCGAGCTGACGGCCACGCTGCATCTCTCGCCGTCCCAGGCCGATACCATCGACAGCATCATGTCCCGCCGCTCGGGCGAGTTCCGCGCCCTCCGCGCCGAGATCCGCCCGCGCGTCCAGGGGCTGGTCGACACCGTGCACGCCAGCATCGAGCAGGTGCTCACGCCCGCGCAGCGGGAGCAGTTCCTCCGCATGCAACCGGCGCGCGATTCCGGCGGCCTGCGATGACGCGGCGGCTGTTCGCAGTGGCGGCCGCGTGCGCGCTCACGGCCTGCGTGAGCGCGCCCCCCGGCATCGAGGGCGTGGCAGCCGCGCCCCCGCAGCCCAACGCGTACTGGACGCCGCCCGCCTCGGTCATCGCCGCGGCCCGGCGCCCGGCGCCCCCCGCGCCCCCGGCCGCCGCGATTACCGCCGATGCCCTCGGCCGCCTCACCCTGGCCGACGCGGTGGACGTGGCGCTCACCAACAATCCGGCCACGCGCATCTCGTGGGCCCAGGCCCGCGCCGCGGCCGATCTCTACGGCGCCAGCCGCGGCAGCCTGCTGCCCACCCTCTCGGCCTCCGGCACCATCACCCGGTCGCTGTCCATCGCCGTGCCGGGGCGCCTGGCCGGCGAGCGCACGCAATACGGGCCGGCGCTGAACCTGTCGTACCTCGTGCTCGACTTCGGCGGCCGCGCCGGAGCCATCGAGGCCGCGCGCCAGACGGCCATCGCCGCCGACCTCGCCCACAACGCCACCGTGCAGAACACGATCCTCCAGGTGGAGGCATCCGTGTTCTCGTATCTCTCCACGCGTGCCCTGCGCGACGCGCAGCGCACGGCGCTGGCCGAAGCCACCGCCAACCTCGCCGCCGCCAGCGATCGCCACGACGTGGGACTGGCCACGATCGCCGACGTGCTGCAGGCGCGCACGGCGCGCTCCCAGGCCGAGCTCGATCTCGAGACGCTCGAGGGCCAGCTCAACGTGACGCGCGGCGCGCTCGCCGTGACGATGGGGCTGCCGGCCAGCACGTCGCTCGACCTGCCCGACGAGCCGGCCCCCGATTCGGCCGCCATCGGCGCCGTCACCGCCTCGGTGGATTCGCTCATCGACGTGGCCACGCGCCACCGCCCCGACCTCGCCCAGGTGCGCGCCCAGGCGCAGATCGCCGCCGCCCAGCTCGAGCAGGCCCGCGCGGCCCGGCTGCCGTCGTTCGCCCTCGGCGCCACCACCGGCTACACCGGGTCCGACCTCGCCGGATTCGCCGGCCGCTCCTACACCGTGGACCTCGGCGTCTCGATCCCGCTGTTCTCCGGGTTCACGCGCCAGTACGACGAACACGCCGCCGCCGAGCAGCTCGCCGCCGCCAAGGCCCGCACCGAGTTCACCAGACAGCAGATCGCGCTGCAGGTCTTCACCTCGTATTACGCCATGCGCACCGCCGGCCAGCGCGTGCGCACCTCCGCCGACCTCCTGGCCAGCGCCACGGAATCGGAGCAGGTGGCCCGCGGGCGCTACACCGAGGGGGTGGGCAGCATCATCGACCTCCTCGTGGCGCAGGCCGCGTTGGCCAGCGCCCGCGCCCAGGCCGTGCAGGCCCGCTGGCAGTGGCGTACCTCGCTGGCCCAGCTCGCCCACGACGTCGGCGTGCTCGGCATCCACGGCGAAGCCCTCGCGCCCCTTCTTCCTTCCGCTCCCGACAACGATCGATGATCACGCCGCTCCGTACCCGCGCCTCGCGCGGTGCATTGCTTGCCCTGCCGCTGATTCTGCTGGCCGCCTGCGGCAAGCCGCCCGCCGACCATCCCGCCACGGTCCCCGTGCGCGTGGCCAAGGTGCTGCGGATCACCGCTCCCTACATCGTGCTCGCCAACGGCGTCGTCGAGCCCCTGCAGACGGTGACCGTCGAAGCCCAGGTGGGCGGCATTCTCGACAACGTCGCGTTCCATGAAGGCGATGAGGTGCGCGCCGGACAGGTGCTGTTCCAGATCGACCCCCGGCCCTTCCAGGCCACGCTGCGCCAGGCGCAGGCGGCCCTGGCGCGCGACGCCGCGCAGGCCGAGAACGCCCAACGCGACGCCGACCGCTACCGCGCCCTCGTCGCCAAGGACTACGTCACCAAGTCGCAGGCCGACCAGGCCACGGCCTCGGCGGTGGCGCTGCGCGCCACCCTCCAGGCCGACAGCGCCGCCGTGGAAACGGCGCGGCTCAATCTGGCCTACTGCACCGTCCGCTCGCCGATCGACGGCCGCACCGGCAGCCTGCTCGTGCGCCGCGGGAATCTCGTCAAGGCCAACGCGCAGGCGCTGGTGGTGATCAACCAGCTGCATCCGATCCTCGTCCGCTTCCCCGTCACGCAGCAGCAATTCCTCGCCCTCGAGCCCCGCATGGCCGCCGGCCCGGTGCCGGTGCGCGTGGCCACGGCCGACAGCGTCTCGCTGGCCGAGTCGGGCACGCTGAGCTTCATCGACAACGCCGTGGATTCGCTCACCGGCACGGTGATGGCCAAGGCGCGCTTCGCCAACGCGGCGCGGGCGCTCTGGCCCGGCGAGTACGTGGGAGTCACCGTCCAACTGGGCACGCAGGCCGACGCCCTCGCCGTCCCCAACTCCGCCGTCGTCTCGGGCCAGAACGGGAACTACGTGTTCGTGGTCGACAGCGCGCAGAGCGCGCGCGTGCGGCCGATCGTCGCCGGCCGCGCGGTGGGCGAACTCACCGTCATCGATAGCGGCCTCGTGGCCGGCGAGACCGTCGTGACCGACGGCCAGTCGCGACTCGTGCCCGGCACCAAGGTGGACGCCCGGCCCGCGGTGGGCGCGCCCGCCGCGACGCCCGCCAAGGTCACGCCATGAGCCTCTCGGATCTGTTCATTCGCCGGCCGGTCATGACGGTGCTCGTCATGATCGGGATCCTCGTGTTCGGCATCAGCGCCTACCGGCAGCTGCCGGTGAGCGATCTCCCCACGGTGGATTACCCGACCATCACCGTGAACGCCAATCTGCCGGGCGCCAGCCCGGAGACGATGGCCGCCGCCGTGGCGACACCCCTCGAGAAGCAGTTCTCGACCATCGCCGGCATCGACAACATGACGTCCACGAGCGGACTCGGCTCCACGTCCATCACCATCCAGTTCTCGCTCGACCGCAACATCGACGCCGCGGCGCAGGACGTCCAGTCGGCCATCGGCAAGGTGCTGGGCCAACTCCCGGCCGGCATCCTCCCGCCGTCGTACCAGAAGGTCAACCCGGCCGACCAGGCCATCATCTACTTCGCGCTCACGTCCAAGCTCCTGCCCTTCTCGCAGCTCGACGAATACGGCGAGACCGTGATGGCGCAGCGGATCTCGATGGTCAGCGGCGTGGCCCAGGTGCAGGTGTTCGGGTCGCAGAAGTACGCCGTGCGCGTGCAACTCGATCCCAACGCCCTGGCCTACCGCAAGATCGGGATCGACGAGGTGGCCAGCGCGATCGCGTCGCAGAACGTGAACCTGCCCACCGGCGTGCTCTGGGGCCCCAATCGCGCCTATACCGTGCAGGCCAACGGCCAGATGCAGAACGCCGCCGGGTTCCAGCGGCTCGTCGTGACGTATCGCAACGGCGCGCCGGTGCGGCTGGGCGACCTGGGCAACGTGCTCGACGACGTGCAGAACAACAAGGCCGCGGGGTGGTACGACGGCGAACGCTCGATCGTGCTCGCCATCCAGCGGCAGCCCGGCACCAACACCGTGGCCGTGGCCACCGCGGTCAAGAATCTCATGAACCAGCTCCGGACCACGATCCCGGGCGCGGTGGAGATCCACACCCTGTACGACCGCTCGCTGTCCATCGACCAGTCGGTGCACGAGGTGAAGTTCACCCTCGTGCTCACGCTGTTCCTGGTCGTGATGGTGATCTTCGTGTTCCTGCGCAACGTCTCGGCCACCGCCATCCCCAGCCTGGCGCTGCCGATCTCGGTCATCGGCACCTTCGCCGTGATGTACCTGCTCGGCTACAGCCTGGACAACCTGTCGTTGATGGCGCTCACGCTGGCCGTGGGCTTCGTGGTGGACGACGCGATCGTGATGCTGGAGAACATCGTCCGCCACATGGAGATGGGCAAAGCGCCCATGGAGGCGGCCTTCGCCGGCGCCCGCGAGGTCGGATTCACGATCCTGTCGATGACGCTGTCGCTCACCGCCGTGTTCATCCCCATCCTGTTCCTGAGCGGGATCATGGGCCGGCTGTTCCACGAATTCGCGGTGACGATCGCCGTGGCCATCCTGGTGTCGGGATTCGTGTCGCTGAGCCTCACGCCCATGCTCGCCAGCCTGTTCCTGCGACCGCACGGCGCCGAGCAGCACGGGCGGCTGTTCAACTTCACGGAACGCGGATGGCAGTGGATCCTCGCGCGGTACGAGGCGTCGCTCCACGTGGTCATGCGCCACCGGCGGGCCATGGTCGTGTTCGCGGTGGCCATCCTGGCCGGCACGGCCGCGCTGTTCGTGATCATCCCCAAGGGGTTCATCCCCGACGAGGACACAGGCCAGATCCGCGTGACCACCGAGGCCGCGCAGGGCGCATCGTACGACGACATGGTGGCGCACCAGCAGCAGCTGGCGGCCATCGTCCAGCGCGACACGAACGTGGCCGGGTTCATGTCGGCCGTGGGCGCCGGCGGGTTCACGCAGTCGTCCAACCAGGGGCGGATGTTCATCAGCCTCAAGGCGCTGGGCCACCGCCTGAGCGCCAATGATTTCATGGCCGAGATGCGCCCCAAGCTCGGCAAGGTGCCGGGAATGGTCGTGTACATGTCCAACCCGCCGGCCATCCAGATCGGCGGGCGGGTGGCCAAGGGGCAGTATCAGTTCACGTTGCAGGGCTCCGACATCCAGGCGCTGTACGCGGCCTCCCAGCAGCTCCTCGATTCGGTCCGGAAGCTGCCGCAGCTGCTGGACGTTTCCACCGACCTCCAGCTGGGCAACCCGCAGGCGAGCATCGAGATCGACCGCGAGCGCGCCGCGTCGCTGGGCGTCACCGCGCAGCAGGTGGAGATGGCGCTGTACGACGCCTACGGATCGCGCCAGGTGTCCACCATCTACACGCCCAACAACGAGTACTGGGTGGTGATGGAGATGGAGCCGCAGTATCAGCGCGACCTCGCCGCCCTGTCGCTGCTCTACATCCGCGCCAACAACGGCGCGCTCGTGCCGTTGAGCGCCGTGTCCACGGTGTCCAAGACCACCGGGCCGCTCACCGTGAACCACGCCGGCCAGCTGCCGGCCGTGACGATCTCGTTCGATCTGGCGCCCAATGTGGCGCTGGGCGATGCCACGGCGGCCGTCCAGCGCGTGGCCGCCAACGTGGTGCCGGCGTCGATCAGCACCAGCTTCGCGGGCGCCGCGCAGGCGTTCCAGTCCGCCCAGTCGGGGCTGCTCATGCTGCTCGTCCTGGCCATCTTCGTCATCTACACGGTGCTCGGCATCCTGTACGAGAGCTTCATCCATCCGCTGACCATCCTCTCGGGGCTGCCGTTCGCGGCGTTCGGCGCGCTGCTCACGCTGTTGATCTTCCGCGTGGATCTGAGCATCTACGCCTTCGTGGGGATCATCCTGCTGGTGGGCCTGGTGAAGAAGAACGCGATCATGATGATCGACTTCGCGATCGAGGCCGAGCGCACGCAGCATCTGCCGGCGTCGGAGGCCATCATCCAGGCGTGCCTCATCCGGTTCCGCCCGATCATGATGACGACCATGGCGGCCCTGCTCGGGACGCTGCCGATCGCGCTGTCGGTGGGCGCGGGCGCCGAAGCGCGCCGTCCGCTGGGCATCGCGGTGGTGGGCGGACTGTTCTTCTCGCAGTTCATCACGCTGTACATCACGCCGGTGGCGTACACCTACCTCGACGCGGTGAGCCGGCGGGCCGGGGGCTGGATGGCGCGGCGCCGCGGCCTGCCCGTGCCGGCCGAGCTGGGCCCGGTGGGCGCCGACTAGGCATCGAGGCCCGGATGTAGCAGTGCACGTGCGGGGGCGCCGGCGGAGAGATCTTTCCGCCGGCGCCCCCTTTTTGCGTGATCCGGAGCATCCGTTCGATCCTGAATCATCTGATTCGGACCCCCTACGATCCTGATGCCCGCCGGGCGCGCCCGCGGCGCCGCCGGGCGCCGGATCCCCTGGCCCGCGCCACCTCGGGGACTTGCATATGGCTATATGATCACTTAGTTATATAGGTCGCCGCGGGACCGGGGTACGCCCGGCCATGGCCGCGGCCCGTACCGCATGAACGAGGCTCCCATGACACCCGATAGCAGCTCCACCGTCGCACACCAGCAGCCGGCCACGGGCGTGGTCCGCTGTCCCTTCTGCGGCGCCCTCACCACCGCCGACCTCAACGCCGGCAATCCCGACTGCTCCAGCTGCGCCAAACCCGTGCTCATCGACCGCCCGATGCCGGTCACCGACGCCGACTTCCATCGCATCATCGCCGAGAGCAAGGTGCCGGTGCTCGTGGACTTCTACGCCGATTGGTGCGCCCCCTGCCGCATGATGGCCCCGGTGCTCGACGACATGGCGCGCCAGTACAAGGGCCGCCTCGAGATCCTCAAGCTCGACACCGACCGCTTCCCGTCCGTCTCCAACGGACTCGGCATCCGCGGCATCCCCACGCTCATCGCCTTCCACAACGGCAAGGAAGCCGCCCGCCAGGTGGGCGCCGCCCCCAAGGCGATGATCGAGAAGCTGCTCAAGCCGCTCCTCACCGCCATCTGAATCACGGCCCACGGCCTCCTGCGCACCGCTCACGGTGCGCAGCGGGCCACGGCCGGTCGCGCCCGATGCATTCCTATATGGTCATCCAGGAAAATCATTAATTCCCGAATGCGCAAACTCTCGCTCGCCCTCGCCCTCGCGCTGTCCGCCGCCGCCCCACTCGCGGCCCAGACACCGATCGCCCTCCCCGCCGCGCTCCAGCGCGCCGACTCCGTGGCCTATGCCAATCGCATGGCCCGCGGCGCCGCCGACGCGCAGCACGCCAGCGCCATCGCCCCGCTCCGCGGCATCCTCCCCAGCGTCCAGTTCGACGCCGGCTACCTCCAGACCACCGATCCCATCGGGGCCTTCGGCACCACCCTGCGCCAGCGCTCCACCACCCAGGCGGCCTTCGACCCCCACGCCCTCAACTTCCCCGCCGCCGTCCGCGACTACTCCGGCGACGTCACGGTGTCGCAACCCCTGTTCAACGCCGACGCCTGGGTGGGACGCCGCGCCGCCTCGCTCGCCGCGCAAGCCGCCGACGCCAGCGCCGAGTGGACCAGCCGCTCCGTGCGCGGCGACGTCGTGCGCGCCTACTTCGGCGCCGCCGTCGCCGCCGCGCAGGTCGTGGCCCTCGATTCCGCCGCCGCCGCCGCGCACGCCCACGTCCGCGCCGCCCAATCCATGGAACGCAACGGCATGGTCACCCGCTCCGACGTGCTCCTCGCCTCGGTGCGCGCCAATGAACTCGACGCGCAACGCGCCGCCGCCGAGGGCAACGTGCTCCTCGCCCGCCGCCAACTCGGCACCCTGCTCGCCATGCCCGGCCAGGCCGTCACCGTGGACGCCCGGATTCCCAGCGCCCAGACCCTGCGCGACGCAGCCGCCCCCGATACCGCCAACGCCGGCGCCGCCAGTCGGGCCGACCTCCGCGCCGCCACCCTCGGCGCCGACGCCGCCGGCGCCGATGCGCGCCGCGCCCGCGCCGCGTATCTGCCGCGCCTCAATGCCTTCGGCCGCTACGACTGGCACTCGCTGTCGCATCCCTACGATGGGTTGCCCAGCTGGACGGCCGGCGTGATGGTGTCCTGGTCGCCGTTCAGTGGCGGCGGCACCCTCTCCGACGTCCGGCACGCCGCCGCCCAACGCGCCGTGGCCAACGCCGCCGCCGATGCCGCCAACGCCAATGCGCAGCTCGAAGAAGCCCAGACGCGCACCGAACTCGTCGTGGCGCTGCAGCGCATGGACCTCGCCGAGCTGGCAGCGGCGCAGGCCGTGGAAGCGCACCGCCTCGTCACCCGAAAGTACGAAGGCGGGCTGGCCACGATCGTCGAGCTGCTCGACGCCGCGGCCGCCCAGGCCAGGACCGCCGTGGAGCTGTCGGCGGCCCGCTATGCCGTGATCGCCGCGGACGCCGCGCGCCGCCAGGCGCTGGGGCGCGACCCCGGTTCCCTTGCCGACCTCGACGCCCCCGCGTCGCCCACGACTCGCTGACATGCAGAGGACTCACCTGATGCACATTTCGTTCGCTCGCGCGATGGCCACCGGCGGCCTCCTCGTCGCCGCGGCCTGCTCCGGCCCCGCCCCGCAGCATACCGCGGCCAGAACCGCGCCCGCCGCCGGCACCGCGTATGTGGTGGCCGATTCGACCATCCAATCGGTGCTCGACGCCGCCGGCACCGCGCAGCCGTTCACCGAAGCCACGCTGTCCACCAAGCTCATGGGCACGGTCACCGACGTCCTCGTGCACGAGGGCGACGTCGTGGCCGCCGGCCAGCCGCTGGTGCACATCGACGCCCGCGACCTCGTGGCCCGCGACGCGCAGGTCCGGGCCGCGATCGCCAGCGCCGAGGCCATGCAGCACGATGCCCAGACGCAGGCCGCGCGCATCCGCGCCCTCTACGCCGATAGCGCCGCCACGCGCGCCCAGCTCGACGCCGTGGAGACGGGACTGGCCCGCGCCAACGCCGGCGTGGCCGCCGCCAACGCCAGCGCCCGCGAACTCGACGCCACCCGTGCTTACGCCGACGTGCGCGCCCCGTTCGCCGGCATCGTCACCCAGCGGTTCGTCGATCCCGGCGCCTTCGCCGCGCCCGGCGCGCCGCTCGTGACCGTGCAGAACACATCGCGCCTGCGCGTGAGCGTGAACGCCGCGCCCGAGGACGTTCGCGGACTCAAGCGCGGGGCGCGCGTGCAGGCCACGATCGAGGACACCACCGTCACCGCCACCGTCGAAGGCGTGGTGCCGGCCGCCGGCAACGTCTACACGGTCAACGCCATCGTCGACAATCCGCGCCACCGGCTCACCGCCGGCGGCGCCGCGTCGATCGCCATTCCGCAGGGACGCCGCACGGCCGTGCTCGTGCCGCTCGCCGCGATCAGGCGCGAGGGCGACCTCACCGGCGTCATCGTGCGTGAGGCCACGGGCGACGCGCTGCGCTGGGTGCGCCTGGGCGCCGTGCGGGGCGCGTTCGTCGAGGTGACGAGCGGACTGCGCGCCGGCACGACGATCGTCGTCGCGCCGACCACGGCCGGGGGAGCCTGAGCATGGGTATCGCCGGTCGCATCGCGCGCGCCTTCCTGCACTCCAAGCTCACGCCGCTGATCGCCGTGGCGTCGCTGATCCTCGGCGCCATCGGCATCATCGCCACGCCGCGCGAGGAGGAGCCGCAGATCTCCGTTCCGATGATCGACGTCATCTCCACCATGCCCGGCGCCTCGCCGACCGAAGTGGAGAACCTCGTCAGCCGCCCCATCGAGCGGCGGATGTGGGAGATCCCGGGCGTGGACTACGTGTACAGCACGTCCACCGAAGGCATGTCGCTGGTCACGGTGCGGTTCAAGGTGGGCGAGAACCAGGAGACGAGCGTCTCCAAGGTGCACGCCAAGCTGTTCGCCGACGCCGACCAGGCGCCGCCGGGCGTCTCGCCGCCGCTGATCAAGCCCCACTCCATCGACGACGTGCCGGTGCTCACGCTCACCCTGCACGGCGGCGGCTACGGCTCCAACGAGCTGCGCCAGATGGCGCTGCATCTCGAGGCCGAGATCCGCACCGTGCCCGACGTGGCGCAGACCTTCGTCGTCGGCGGCGAACCCAAGCAGATGCGCGTCACCATCGATCCGGTGCGCCTCGCCGCGAGCGGCGTGACGCCCGGCGAGGTCTCGATGGCGCTGGGCGGCGCCAACGCCCGGCTCCAGGCCGGCGAGTTCACGGCCGACGATTCGGTGTTCCGCGTGGACGTCGGCGCGCCGCTCGTGACGCCGGCCGACGTGGGCAGCGTCGTCGTGACCACCCGCGGCGGACACCCGATCTACCTGCGCGACGTGGCCGACGTCCAGGAAGGCTTCGCCGAACGCACCAACTACGTGTCGCACGCGGCCCGCGACAGCACGCCGGAGAGCGCGGTCACGATCGCCGTCTCCAAGCGCCACGGCTCCAACGCCACGGTCATCACGCGCGCCGTGATCGACCGCGTGAACGCCACGCGCGGCCGCGTCCTGCCGGCGGGCGTCGCCGTGGACGTGACGCGCGACTACGGCCAGACGGCCGGCGAGAAGGCGCGCGAATTGATGATGCACCTGGCGCTGGCCACGCTGTCGGTGACGCTGCTCATCGGCCTCGTGCTCGGCTGGCGCGAAGCGCTCGTCGTGCTGATCGCCGTGCCGGTCACGCTCGCCCTCACGCTGTTCGCGTACTACGCGCTGGGCTACACGCTCAACCGCATCACGCTGTTCGCGCTGATCTTCTCCATCGGCATCCTCGTCGACGACGCGATCGTGGTCGTGGAGAACATCTACCGCCACCTGCGGCTGGGCGATCGCCCCCCCGACGTGGCGGCGGTGGAGGCCGTCGACGAGGTGGGCAATCCGACCATCCTCGCCACGTTCACCGTCATCGCGGCCATCCTCCCGATGGCGTTCGTCTCCGGCATGATGGGCCCGTACATGCGTCCCATCCCGGTGGGCGCGTCGTTCGCCATGCTCGCCTCGCTCGGCGTGGCGTTCATCATCACGCCGTACGTCTCGTACCGGCTGCTCAAGGGCCACGTGGCCAAGACCACCGTGCCGCACGACGCGCTGCACGAGCCCGAAGAGGCCACCAAGCCGGCGCACTGGTACGCCCGCATCATGACGCCGCTCATCGAACGCACCCGCCTGCGCATGGCGTTCTACGCCGGCACGGTGCTGCTCCTGATCGGCTCGGTGGCCCTGCTGTTCATCGGCGCCGTGAAGGTGAAGATGCTGCCGTTCGACAACAAGAACGAATTCCAGGTGGTGCTCGACCTGCCCGCCGGCGCTTCGCTCGAGACGAGCGCGGCCGCCGCCGAACAGGTCGCGGCCTACGTCCGCCACGTGCCCGAGGTGGAGAGCGCCGAGGTGTACGCGGGCACGGCGGCGCCGTTCAACTTCAATGGGCTGGTGCGCCACTACTTCATGCGCCGCGGCGACAACGTGGCCGACGTGCAGGTGAATCTGGTCGGCAAGGGAGAGCGCAGCCGGCAGAGCCATGCGATCGCCGTGGCGGTACGCCCCGGCATCGACTCCATTGCCCAGCGGTATCACGCCTCGGCCAAGATCGCCGAGATCCCGCCCGGTCCGCCGGTGTTGGCCACGCTCGTGGCCGAGGTGTATGGCCCCAGCGACAGCGCGCGGCTCAAGACGGCCATCGACGTGCGCCACGTGTTCGAGACCACGCCCGGCGTGGTGGACGTGGACTGGACACTGCAGGCGCCGCAGGCCAAACGCGCCTTCCGCGTGGATCGCGCGCAGGCCGCCGAAGCCGGGGCGAGCGTGGACGAGATCACCCAGACGCTGGCCCTGGCCCTGTCGGGCGCGCCGGCCGGATTGATGGCCGAGCCCACGGCGCGCGAGGGCGTGGAGATCGTGCCGCGTCTTGCCCGCGACCGCCGGTCGTCGGTGGATGCGCTGCTGAGCATTCCGGTGGCCACGGCCCACGGGCCGCAGCCGTTGGCCCGGTTCGTGCACGTGGTGCCCGAGGTGCTGCAGTCGCAGCGCATGCGCAAGAATCTGCGGCCGGTGATCTACGTGACCGGCGACGTGGCGGGTGCCGTGGAAGCGCCGGTGTACGCCATCCTCAAGATGAACAAGGCGCTCGACACGCTGCGCGTGGATGGACAGCCCATCCACATCTACAACGCCGTGCAGCCGGCCACGCTGGACGAGACGGCGGTGAAGTGGGACGGGGAATGGCAGGTGACAATCGAGGTGTTCCGCGATCTGGGCCTGGCGTTCGCCGTCGTGCTGATCCTGATCTACGTCCTCGTGGTGGGCTGGTTCCAGTCGTTCACGGTGCCGCTGGTGATCATGGCGCCCATTCCGCTCACGCTCATCGGCATCCTGCCGGGGCACGCGCTCACGGGGGCGTTCTTCACCGCCACCTCGATGATCGGGATGATCGCGCTGGC
Organism: Gemmatimonadaceae bacterium; assembly: GCA_035533755.1. Classification (NCBI taxonomy): domain Bacteria; kingdom Pseudomonadati; phylum Gemmatimonadota; class Gemmatimonadia; order Gemmatimonadales; family Gemmatimonadaceae; species Gemmatimonadaceae bacterium. The sequence continues at coordinate 12,407 of DATLTC010000064.1, read as the reverse complement.
GGGCATCATCGTGCGCAATTCCATCCTGCTCGTGGACTTCATCCAACTGGCCGAGGACCGCGGGCGCTCGCTGCGTGAAGCGGTGATCGAAGCCGGCGCGGTGCGGTTCCGGCCCATCGCGCTCACCGCGGCCGCGGTGGTGGTGGGCGGGATCGTGATGGTGCTCGATCCGATCTTCCAGGGGCTCGCGGTGGCGCTGATGAGCGGCGCCGTGGTGGCCACGCTGCTGACGATGGTGGTGGTGCCGTTGTTGTACTGGGAACTTCGCTCGCGCCAGGAGGCGCACGCCAAGTGAAGACCATTTTCATTATCCATGCGGGCGCCGATGAGCACCGCATCCCTCAACTGCTGGAGAAGCACGGGGCCCGCGGCTACACGCAGATCGGCCGCGGCATCGGCGCCGGATCCACCGGACGGCTGGAGGGCACGCGGGCCTGGCCCGGCCACGCCACCCTCTGGCTCACGATCACGCCGGAGGACCAGGCCGCGATCCTGGTGGCCGCGCTGGCCGACATGAAAGCCCACCTCGAGCCGGGCGAGCACCTGCACGCCTCCGTGATGCAGACCGAGTCGTTCATCTGACCGCGCCGCCGGGCCCCGTCCGGGGCCCGGCCCGGCGCACCCTACGTGGAGATTTCGATGTGTGATGACATGGTGATCCGCCGGTTTGCCGGCGTCTTCGTGATGGCCTCGGTGGCCCTGGGGTGGTGGGTGTCGCCCTGGTGGCTCCTGTTCACGGCCTTCGTGGGCTTCAACCTGCTCCAATCCAGTTTCACGAAGTTCTGCCCCCTGGAGCGCGTCCTGGGGCGGTTTGGCCTGGCCGGTTGTACCCGGCCTTAGCACCGTGGGGTTGATCGTGGACGTACTTCCAGTGCATGATCAACCATATCCGCGGATGGTCAACTCACACCGGCCACACTGTCCTCACATGAGCAACGCCAAGATGACCCCGGAACTGCTCGCACTCATTGCCGACCGCTTCAAGGTGTTGGCGGAGCCGGCGCGATTGCAGATCCTACAGGCCCTACGCGCTGGCGAACGCTCGGTGAGCGACCTGGCCCACGACACGGGACTCGGACAGGCCAATCTGTCCAAGCACCTCCGGAGCCTCCACGACGGCGGGTTCGTTGACCGCCATCGCGACGGGCTGTACGTGATCTACCGGCTGTCGGACAACGATGTGTTCCGCATCTGCGACCTGATGTGCGGCCGGCTCGAAGAGATGAGCACGCAGCGACGGAAGTTACTGGCGCGACGGTAGGCCCATGGAGAATGCGGAGATCGCCCGCCTCTTCCGCGAGATGGCGGAGCTGCTCGAGATCGAGGGGGCGAACGCATTCCGCATCCGGGCCTACCGCAACGCCGCGCGGGTGGTGGAGGAGCACGCCGAACCGATCGCGGCGTTGGTGGCGCACGATGGCGCGCGCCTGCAGGAACTGCCCGGCATCGGCCCCGACCTGGCCGCCAAGATCCAGGAGATCGCGCGCACGGGCTCCTTTGCGGCACTCAAGGATGCCCGGCACGCCGCGCCGCGCGGCGCCGTGGAGTTGATGCGGGTACCGGGGATCGGACCCAGCCGCGCTCGCATGTTGGCCCAGACGCTCGGCATCCGCTCGGCCGCCGGCCTCGCCCGTGCCGCCAGGGCCGGCAGGATCCGCGCCCTCCCCGGCTTCGGCCCCGCCACCGAACTGAAGATCCTCGCCGAACTGTCGGCGCGCGCCGGCACCGAGTCACGCCTCCCGCGCGCCGTGGCCGCCCAGTACGGCGAGTCCATGCTGGCCTACCTCCGCGAATTCAGAGGGGTGAAGCGGGCCGACATCGCGGGCAGCTTCCGCCGCGGGCGCGAGACGGTGGGCGATCTGGACATTCTCGTGGAATGCGCCAACGGTCAGGCCGTCTCCGATCACTTCGTGGCCTACCCCGAAGTGCGCGAGGTGCTGGCCCAGGGCGCCACGCGCGCCTCGGTGGTGCTCAACTCGGGGCTGCAGATCGACCTCCGCGTGCTCGACGCCAGGTCGTACGGCGCCGGCCTGTACTACTTCACCGGCTCCAAAGCGCACAACATCGCCGTGCGCCGCATGGGCCAGAAGCGCGGGCTCAAGATCAACGAGTACGGCGTGTTCCGCGGCGCGCGCCAGACCGGCGGCAGGCACGAGCTCGACGTGTTCCGGGCCGTGGGCCTGCCCTGGATTCCGCCGGAGTTGCGCGAGGATCGCGGCGAGATCGAGGCCGCTCGGCAGAAATCGCTCCCGCGCCTCGTCGAACTCGGCGACATCCGCGGCGATCTTCAGATGCACAGCACCGACAGCGATGGACGCGGCTCCCTGGAGGAGATGGCCGAGGCGGCCCAGGCGATGGGCTACGAATACATCGCCATCACCGACCACGGCCCCATGCTGCGCATGGTCCGCGGGCTCGACGACGCCGGCTTCCGCCGCCAGCGCAAGAAGATCGACAAGCTCAACGCCAGGCTCAACAAGCTCACCGTGCTGGCCGGCGCCGAGGTGGACATCCACGCCGACGGCACGCTCGACCTCCGCGCCGACACGCTCTCGGCCCTCGACATCGTGTTCGTGGCGCTGCATGCCAAGCTCGACCTCGACCCGGCCAAGCAGACCGAGCGCGTGCTCAAGGCGCTCACCCATCCGTCGGTGGATGTGTTCGCGCACCCTACGGGGCGGCTGATCAACGGCCGGCGCGGTGCGCGGTTCGACTTCGATCGCGTGGCCCAGGCCTGCCGCGATCACGGCGTCATGCTCGAGGTGGACGCGCAACCGGAACGGCTGGACCTCGACGACTCCGCGGTGCGCTCGGCCATCGGCGCGGGCGCCATGATCATCGTCGATACCGACGCCCACTCGCCCAACGAGCTGCGGTTCATGCGCTGGGGCGTGGATCAGGCACGGCGGGGCTGGGCGGAGAAGTCCGACGTGGCCAACACGCGGTCCCTCTCGCGGTTCGTGAAGCTGCTGCACGCCGCCCGCTGAGCACCGCCGGCCCCGATTCAGCGCGCCCGCGGCGTCGCCCCCGCGCGCCTGACCAGCGCCAGGAATTCGCGTTCGGTCATCTCGCGAATGCCGGAGCGCCGGGCCCGCTCCAGCTTCTCCCCCGGCCGATCCCCCACCACCACGAAGTCCACGTCCGGCCCCACGGTCTCACCCACCCGGCCGCCGATCGCCTCCACCAGCGCCTTCGCCTCGGGCCGCGCGAGCGACGACAGGCCGCCGGTGAACACCACGCGCTTGCCCGAGAGCACGCCGCCCCGGGGGCGCTCGGCGGTCACCCGCACGCCGGCCGCGAGCAACGCCGCGATGGTGCGACGATTGCGCGGATCAGCCAGGAACGCGCGCACGGCGGCCGCGCGCACGGCGCCCAACCGCGGCGTGCGCAGGAGCTCGGCGGTGGTCGCGCGGCGCAGCGCCGGCAGCGTGCCGAACTGCTCGGCCAGATCGCGGGCCACCGTGCTCCCCACGCCCGGGATGCCCAACGCGTACAGGAAGCGGTGCAGTTCCAGCGCGCGCGCGTTCCGGATCTCATCCACGAGCGCCTGCGCCGATTTGGCGGCGAACCCGTCCAGCAATTCCAGATCGCCGGCGCGGAGCCGGAACAGATCGGGCAGCGCGCGCACCAGGCCGTGCTCCACCAGCGCGTTGGCCGTCTCCTCGCCGACGCCCTGCACGTCGAGCGCGCCCTCCGAGGCGAAATGCTGCAGCGAGCGCTTGAGCTGCGCCGGACACCCGAAGCGGTTGGGGCACCAGGTCATCGGCCCCTCCGACACCACCCGCGCCCGGCAGGCCGGACAGCGCGCCGGCATCCGGAACGCCGCGTGGCGCGTGCCGCGGCGTGACGGCAGCCGCTCCACGATCTCGGGAATCACGTCGCCCGCCCGATACAGGCGCACCATATCGCCCACCCGGATGTCGCGCCGCTTCACCTCCGACGCATTGTGCAGCGTGGCCCGTGATACGGTCACGCCGCCCACGTCCACCGGGCGCAGGAGCGCCACGGGCGTGAGCAGGCCCGTGCGCCCCACCTGCACCGTGATGTCCTCCACGCGCGTGATCTCCACGCGCGGCGCGAACTTGTAAGCCAGCGCCCAGCGCGGGTGATGGCCCGTGGCGCCAAGGCGGCGCCGCGCCGCCAGGTCGTCCACCTTGATCACGATGCCGTCGATCTCGTACCCCAGCCGGTCGCGGCGCGCCGCCATCGCCGCGTGATAGCGCTCGATGTCGGCCGCGCTCCGGGCCACCTCGGTGTACTCGGTGGTGCGCAGCCCCCAGGCGCGCAACGCCTGCAACGCGTCCTCGTCGCGCGCCAACGCCACGCCGTCCACGGCCATGATCTCGTAGGTCACGATGCGCAGCGGACGCTCGGCGGTGATCCGCGCGTCGAGCTGGCGCAGCGACCCCGCCGCCGCGTTGCGCGGATTGGCGAACGGCTCCTCGCCCCGCTGCACGAGCCGCTTGTTCAGACGCTCGAAGCCGCGCAACCCCATCATCACCTCGCCGCGCACCACCAGCACGCGAGGCGCCGGCCGCTCGCTCGCCCGCAGCGTGAGCGGCACCGACGGGATGGTGCGCACGTTGGCGGTCACCGCGTCGCCCTGGATGCCGGTGCCGCGGGTCACGGCGCGCACCAGCCGCCCACGCTCGTACACCAGCTCCATCGACGCGCCGTCGAGCTTGGGCTCGAGCAGATAGCGCACCGACGGGCCCACGAGCTTGCGTATGCGGGCATCGAACCGCGCCACCTCGCCGGCGTCGCGCGTGGAGTCCAGGCTCAGCATCGGCGCCGCATGGCGCTGCGTCTCGAACTTGCCGCTCGGCCGCCCCGCCACGCGCTGCGTGGGCGAGTCGGGGGTGACCAGCGCCGGATCGCGAGCTTCCAGCGCGCGCAGGCGACGGACCAGCGCGTCGTACGCGGCGTCGGAGACGCGCGGCTTGTCGCGCACGTAATACAGGTAGTCGTGCCGGCGAATCTCCTCGCGGAGCCGCTCGGCCAATGCGCGGTCGCGGCGCGCTCGATCGATCACGTCCGCCTCACCCGGGTGGGGTCATCCGGTAATCTGAGCCGCTGCCCCCGCCGCCGCGAGTTCCCGAGCCGCGCGCCATGCCGTCGTGTCGGGCATCACCGGGCATCGGTTGGGTGAGACGCCCGGCAGTTCGGACGCCCTATCCCCCGCAACTATCCGAGGCACGCACCGCCGCCGCTCCCGCCATGGAGCGGAGACGACGCTCGCACGCGCTCGAGGCCTCGCGCGCGTCACGTTCCGCGTCGCGCGGAGGCGCCGATGCGCACCGACCCTAGACCGCCCGGTCCAGGGGCCGCTGGACCGCCCTGGCACACGCGCCCGGCGGCCGACGTCGAGCGCGCCCTCCGCTCGGGCCCGCGCGGGCTGTCGCCGCGCGAGGCCGCCGCGCGCCTGGCGGCGCTCGGGCCCAATCGCATCGAGGACGAGCCAGAGACCCCGTGGTGGATGCTGCTGCTCCGGCAGTTGCACGATCCGCTCATCTACATCCTGCTGGCCGCGGCAGGCGTGAGCGTGGTGCTGCGCGATGACAGCGACGCGATCGTGATTCTCGCGGTGGTGATCCTGAACTCGCTGATCGGGTTCACGCAGGAGTATCGCGCCCGCAAGGCGATGCGCGCCCTGGCGCGGCTTACGTCGCCGCTCGCCGTGGTCGTGCGCGACGGCGCGCAGCGCGCGGTGCCGAGCCCGGCGCTCGTGGTGGGCGATCTGGTCGTGCTGGCCTCCGGAGCCCGCGTGCCCGCCGACCTGCGCCTCGTGCAGGCCCAGCACCTCGCCGTCGACGAATCCCTGCTCACCGGCGAATCGGTGCCCGTGGAGAAGCGCACCGATCCGCTGCCCGACATGACGTTGCTCGCGGGCGACCAGCTCAACATGGCATTCACTGGCACGGCCGTGGCGCGCGGCAGGGGCCGCGGCCTGGTGGTGCGCACCGGCGCCGATACGCAACTAGGCCGCATCGCGCAGACCGTGCGCGCCACCGAACCCGTCCCCACGCCGCTCCAGGAGTCGTTCGCGCAATTCGGCCGCCGCGTGGGACTGGTGATTCTCGCGCTGGCCGCGCTCGTGCTCCTCATCGGCCTGGCCCGGTCCATGGCGCCCGCCGACGTCTTCCTCACCGCGGTGGCGATGGCTGTCTCGGCCATCCCCGAGGGACTGCCCGTGGTGCTCACGGTGACGTTCGCGATTGGCGCGCGCCGCATGGCCCGCCGCCGCGCCATCGTGCGCGCGCTGCCCGCCGTGGAGACGCTGGGCAGCACCACGGTCATCGGCTCCGACAAGACGGGCACGCTCACCAGGAACGAGATGACCGTGCGCGCGCTCTGGGCGGGCGGCCGGCGCTACGAGATCTCGCCGGCCGGCCACGTCCAGCCGCCGGACCAACCGGCGCTCCTCGCCACACTGCGCATCGGCGTCCTGGCCAGCGAGGCGGATCCCGGCGCGGTGGACGGCGGGAGCGCCGATCCCATGGAGCGCGCGCTGCTCGCCGTGGCGGCGCGCCATGGCCTGTCTCCCGCCGATCTCCATCAACGGAACCCGGAACTGGACGTGCTGCCCTTCGAATCGGAGCGGCGATTCATGGTGTCGCTGCGCGGGAACGGCGCGGAAATGCTGGAACATCTCAAGGGCGCGCCCGAGGCGGTGTTCGCGCGGTGCACGCGCCAGCGCGCCGACGCCGGCGAGGAGCCGTTCGATCGCGCCGCCGCCGACGCGATGGCGCACCGGTTCGCCGCCGACGGCCTGCGCGTGCTCGCGATGGCGTACCGGCCCACGACGCATCCCGAGATCGTCCCCGACTCGCTGGCCCAGGGGTTCGTGTTCGCGGGACTCGTGGGTCTCGAAGACCCGCTGCGCCCCGACGCCGCCGCCGCCGTGCAGAGCGCGCGGACGGCTGGCATTCGCGTGTTGATGATCACCGGCGATCACGCCGACACCGCGCGCGTCATCGGGCGGCGCCTGGGCCTGGGCGACGCGGTGTTGAGCGGACGCGAATTGGACGGCATGATCGACGACGAGTTGATCCACGCCCTGGGCGAGGTGAACGTCTACGCCCGCGTGTCGCCGGAGCAGAAGTTGCGCCTCGTCCAGTGCCTCAAGGCGCGCGGCGACGTGGTGGCCGTCACCGGCGACGGCGTGAACGACGCCCCCGCGCTGCGCGCCGCGCACCTCGGCATCGCCATGGGCGCGAGCGGATCGGACGTGGCCCGCGAGGCGGCCGACATGGTCCTCGCCGACGACAACTTCGCGACCATCACCGCCGCTATCGAGCAGGGACGCGTGGTGTTCGCCAACGTTCGCAAGGCCACGTTCTTTCTCCTGTCCACGGCCGTGGCCGAGATCGCCGTCATCCTGGGCGCGATGGTCATGGGATGGCCGCTGCCGCTCCTCGCGGCGCAGATCCTCTGGATCAACCTCGTCACCGATAGCCTCGAGGTGATGGCCCTCGCGTTCGAGCGGGGAGAGCCCGCCCTGCTTACCCAGCCGCCGCGGCCGCGCGCCGAAGGCGCGCTCACGCCGGCCCTCTACCTCCGCCTGGGCGGCGTGGGACTCGTGCTCACGCTGGGCACGTTCGCCATGTTCTGGTGGACGCTGCACACCACGGGCAACCTCCCCATGGCCCGCACCGTGGCCCTCACGCAGATGGTCGTGTTCCAGTTCTACCACGTGTTCAACTGCCGCTCCCTGGACCGATCGGTGTTCAGCACGCCCGTATGGACCAACCCGTTCCTGGTGCTGAGCACGATCGCCGTGACGCTCGCCCACGTGGCGGCCATCTACACGCCGTTCCTGCAGCGCATGCTGCGCACCGTACCGCTCAGCGCGGCGCAGTGGGCGGCCATCCTGGGCGTGGGCCTCACGGTGATCGCCGCGGCCGAAGCGGACAAATGGGCGCGGCGCCGCCGCTAGGACGCCAGCACCGCCGCCAGATCGGCCAGCCCCTCCACCATCCGCACGCCCGCGAGCGTCAGGTCGGGTGAGATCGCGGCGGCGCCGGCCCCGCCCACGAAGATGCGCACCTCTCCCGGCAACAGGCCGCGGATCTCGGTCAGCTCCTGCATCACCTGGCGCCGGTCCGCCGGGTACACCACGCTCACCGCCACGGCCCGTGCCGCGGTGGCGAGCGCCGCCTCGGCGATGTCCTTGGCCGGGAGATCGCTGCCCAGGTAGGTCACGCGCCACCCTTCGGCGGTGGCCGTCGCCGCCACGAGCAGCGCCCCGATCTCGTGTCGCTCGCCGGCCATCGTGGCCACCACCACCCCCGGCGCGTCGGCGGCCACGCTCATCGTCTGCGTTATGGCGGTGACCACCCGCCGCACCATGGCCGTGGCCAGATGCTCCTGCGCCGCGGTCAGCCGCCCGGCGTGCCACTCGTCGCCCACCCGCCGCAGCAACGGCGCGACGATCGACTCCAGGAATGGGCGCAGCCCGAGCACCGCCGAGGTGCGACGGAGCAGCCACTCCAGCCCCAGCGCGTCGAGACCGCGCACCAGCTCGAGCGCCTGGTCCACGTACTCGCCGGCGGCATGCGTGACGTCCGATTCCCGGCCGCCGGCGCGCGCGCGCCCGAGCGCGTCCTCCTCCACCATCCGCGCCAGCGCTGCCGTGGTCAGGTGCGCCACCTGGCCGATGCTCCGCCCGCGGAGCGTGGCCAGGCGCAGCAGCCTCAGACGCTCGATGTCCGCGTCGGAATAGAATCGTTGCCGGCCGCTGGTCCGGTCGGGATGCACGGCGCCATACCGACGCTCCCACACGCGCAGCACGTCGGTGGTGAGCCCGGTGCGTTCGGCCACCACGCCGATTGGGTGCCGACCCGCAGGCTGATCAGGGTGAGTCATCGGTCAAATGTCGCATATTGTCCAGCTATCGTCAATGAATTTATCTGGACAATTCATTGACAAGAAACGTCCATGCGCCGTATATTCTGGACACACACTGGACAGAGACGGATTCGATGCGCACAACCGATTCCATGCGGGGCCTCGCCGCCATCCCACTCCCCGCCGGCACCTTCCGGACATTGGTCGCCGCCATGAAGGCGGCGGACCTCTGGGGCGCGCTGCAGAGCCGGGGCCCGTTCACCCTCTTTGCTCCCACCGACGCCGCCTTTGCCAGGCTCCCCAAACGGGCGCTCGAAGCGCTGCTCGCCGACAAGACGCGACTGTCGCGCGTGCTCGGCTACCACGTGCTGCCGCGCACGGTGCTGGCGGCCCAGATGGTGGCGGCCGGCCGCTCGCGCGCGACCAGCCTGACCGGACAGGAGTTGGACATCGAAGCCCGCCACGGGCGGGTATACGTGAACGGCACCCGGGTGGTGCGGGCCGACATTCCGGCCTCCAACGGGGTGATCCACGTGATCGACGCCGTGGTGATGCCCAAGGCGTAAGTCGGTGGTCGGGGGTGGGGCCGCCGCGCCTCTTCCTATAGAATACGGGGGTGGGGGTTCTGGCTAACGACGCCGCCCCTACCCCCAGTCTTTTAGTCGGTGATTCCCCCACACGGGCTCGGGTGCTTGCTGATGGCGAGGCTGCGGGTCGAGCCTTAGCCTCAGCCTATCCCTGGTGGGCAATCAACGCATCCCGAACCCATGGCAACTGTTCAATCTGAGTTGGCGATCGAGGCCCATGGTGTGGCGCGCCGGTTCGGCGCGCGATGGGTGCTTCGGGGCATAACACTCGAGCTGAGACCCGGGGAGATCGTGGGGCTGCTGGGCTCCAACGGAAGCGGCAAGACCACGCTCCTCCGCATCTTCGGCACGCTGCTCAAGCCCAGCGCCGGCACCGCCCGCATCTACGGCCACGACATCGTGCGCGAGCCGAATGACGTGCGGGAAGACCTGGGATTCCTCGCCCACACGCCGGGACTGTACGACGATCTCACGGCGCGCGAGAATCTCCGCTTCGCCGCCGAGATGCTCGGGCAGCCGGTGGGCGCCAATCTGGATGCGGCGCTGGAGCGCGTGGGGCTCACCCACGTGACCAACGAACGCGTGCGCGGATTCTCGGCAGGCATGCAGCGCCGGCTGGCGCTGGCGCGGCTGCTGCTGCGCCGCCCACGGCTGCTGCTGCTCGACGAACCGTACAGCAACCTCGACTCGGCGGGCATCGCGCTCATGAATTCCATCATCGTCGAAGCCGGCCATGCGGGCGGCGGGGCGCTCGTGGTGCTCCACGAACTGGCGCCGGCGGCGGGAGTGCTCGACCGCACGATCACGATCGTGAACGGCCGCGTGGCCGAGTCCGCGCCGGCGCCCGCGCCGCGCGTGCGCATCGTGGCGGGAGCGGGCTGATGGCATTCCGCGACGACGTGCGGCGCATTCGCGCCATCGCCTGGAAGGATCTGACCACGGAGCGACGCTCCAAGGCCGGGTTCAACAGCGTGGCCGCTCTCGGGGTCACGATTCTGGTGCTGTTCGGGTTCGCGCTGGGCCCCGACGCGCAGGCCCTGCGCGAAGCGGCGCCCGGCGCCCTCTGGCTGTCGGCGCTGTTCGCCGGCGTGCTGGCGTTCAATCGCTCGTACCAGGTGGAGCTCGAGAGCGGCGCGCTGGATCAGCTGCTGCAGTATCCGGGCTCGCGCTGGGTGATCTACGTGGGCAAGCTGGCCGCCAACTCCATCTTCGTGGGGTTGATGCTGGTGATCGTGGTCACGGCCGGCATCGCGCTGTTCCAGATCCGGATCCCGGCCGCCTGGCCGTCGCTGATCGGCGTGCTGGTGCTGGGCGCGGTGGGGCTGGTGGTGCTCGGCACGTTCTACGCCGCGATGGCGAGCCGGAGCCGGGCCCGCGAGGTGTTGCTGCCGCTGCTGCTATTCCCGATGCTCGTCCCGGTGCTGCTGGCCGCGATGTCGGCGTCCAAGGCACTCCTGAACGGTGACATGATGCACGAGGCGGGCGCGTGGGTGAAGCTGCTCACGGCGTACGACGTGATCTTCCTGATCGCCACTCTACTCGCGTTCGAATACGTGATCGAGGTCTGAGGTTACCCTATGACCGCTGTCGCTCATCCCATCGACGTGCCCCGCTCCGGCCGCTGGACCCTGTTCGGCGTCGTGGCCTTCGCCGTCCTGATCTTCACGCAGGTGTTCGCTTTCGTCACCTCGCCGCCCGATGCCAACATGGGGCAGCTGGAGAAGATCATGTACGTCCACGTGCCGGCGGCGTGGATCATGTTCGTGTGTTTCGTGATCGTGATGGTGTACAGCCTCCGCTTCCTCTGGAAGGGGCGCGAGGAGGACGACCTGCTCGCGGCCGCCGCGGCCGAGGTGGGCGCTACATTCAATGGGCTCACGCTGGTCCTGGGCATGCTCTGGGGCAAGCCGGCATGGGGGGTCTGGTGGGCCTGGGACGCGCGGCTGACGTCCACGCTCGTGCTCTTTCTGGTGTTCGTGGGGTATCTGGCGCTGCGGGCGTTCGTGGACGATCCCCAGCGGCGCGGCCAGTGGAGCGCCGCGGTCGGCATCCTCGGCGCGATCAACGTGCCGATCGTGTGGATGTCGGTGACGTGGTGGCGCACGCTCCATCAGACGCCGTCGAGCGCGCAGACCATGGCGCCGGCGTATCTGGCGGGGTTGTGGACCAACGCCGTCGCGTTCCTGTTGATCATGATCTATTTCATTCGTCGACGGTATGAAGCAGCGTGCCTCATCCGGGCCGCGGAACACGCGGCGCAGGCGACGGCACTTGGAGGACTGGAGTGATGGTAGCATCCAACTGGGCATTCGTGACGGCATCGTACGTCATCACGTGGGTCGTGATCCTGGGCTATCTGCTGCACGTGCATCGGGCGGTCCAGCAGGCGCGCGCGGAGTACGAGCGGGTCACGGGACATCGGCCGGAAGCCGGAGGGGCGGCATGAGCAAGCGCAACTGGGGAATCCTCGCCGCGGTGGTGTTGGTGGCCACGTTCGGCTGGCTGCTCTACGGCGGCCTGAACAAGAACGTGGTGTTCTTCCTCACCCCCAAGGAGCTGCTGGCCAAGGGCGCCGACGGCTACGACATGCCGGTGCGGCTGGGCGGGATGGTCAAGCCGGGGTCGGTGAAGTGGGACGAGAAGACCATGCACCTGCAGTTCGAGGTCAGCGACGATTCGGGCACGGTGGCGGTGCACGAAGTGGGCGCGCCACCGCAGATGTTCCAGCCCGGGATGGGCGTCGTGGTCGAAGGGAAATTCGGCCGCGACAACGTGTTCCAGGCCACCAACCTGATGGTCAAGCACTCCAACGAGTATCATCCGCCCAAGCCGGGCGAGAAGCCGGAGGAGATGTACAAGACCCTGATCAAGGGATCCACGCCATGACCGGGCTTCTCGCGCATGACGCGCTGCTCGTGGCGATGGTGGCGGTGCTGTTCGGCGCCATCATCGGAACGCTGGGCATTCGCGGCC
>DATLTC010000063.1 GCA_035533755.1 Gemmatimonadaceae bacterium | reverse complement strand
CCCGCACAGGATCTTGCCCAGCGTGCTCTTGCCGGCCCCGTTCTCGCCGCACACCGCGTGGCACGATCCCGGCGCGACGTCGAACGAGACGTCGTTCAGCGCCGTGACGCCGGGAAAGCGCTTGGTGATGCCGGAGAAGCGAACCGCGGGCTCGGCCATGACGGCTCAGTGGGGCAGCGCGAGATACGAGGAGTCGACGTCCGTGAACCCCCAGGCCTTCAGCTGCCGCGCATACGTGCCCAGGTTGTCCTTGGTGACGCGGATCAGGTTCATCTGCACGTGCGCCGGCACGTCCTTGTGCAGCAACACGTGGTCCACGATGGTGTTCACCGACACATAGCCCCAGTCGTACGTGGGCTGGGCCAACAGCACGGGCGCGATGCCCTTGGTGATGTAGGCCAACTGCTGCGGCAGCGCATCCACCGACACGACCTTGATCTTGGACGGGTCGAGCGTGGTGAGCAGCGCCTTGGTCCACAATGCCCAGCCGCCGATCATCGCCCACCCCTGGATGTTGGGGTAGGCGTTCATGGCCCGCATCACCTCGGCGGCGGCGTCCTGCGGCGTCTCCGCATGGTAGAACGTGTTGAGGATCTTGATGCCGGGGTACTTCGCGGCGGCGTCCTTCACTCCCTGCACGCGCTGCTGCAGGTTGGGGGCGTTCTGGTTGCCGGCGAGAATCGCGATGTTGCCCTTGCCATTCATCTGCTTGGCGAGCTCGTCCATCACCTGGCGGCCGATGGCGTTGTCGTCGCCCCCGGAGAACGAGAAGCGCGTGGAGTTGGGGGCGTCGCTGTCGAACATCATCACCGGCACGCCGCGATCCACCGCCGAGTTGATCGCGTCGGTGACTTTGTTGGCGTCGCTGGTGGACATGAGGATGGCGTTGTCGCCGGCGTCCACGGCCTGGGACACGCGCTGGGCCTGGACCTGCGCGTCCTCGGTGGGCGGCGTGAGCCAGTCGATGCTGATCTTGATGCCGAGCTTCTTGCTCTGTTCGGCCGCCGCCGTCTCGGCGCCGACGCGTCCGGAGAGGAACACCGGATTGGTGGAGCTCTTGGCGATCATGGCGATCGTGAACGTCTTGGGGAGCGCGCCGGCCGCCGCCGAAGCGGCGGTGCTGCCGCCGGCCGCGGTCTTGTTGCCGCCGCCGCATGCGGCGGCCCAGGCGATCAGCGCAACGGGAGCGAGACGGGCAATTCGAGACGCACGCGACATCGGGACTCCGGGAGTGGGGCGGCTAGGACGACGACGACGATTCGCGACCCGCGGCCAGACGGCGCGACATCAGCCGGGTGCCGCTCTGATCGATGACGACCGCGAGAATCATCGCCGTGCCGACGATGATCCATTCATAGTTCTGATCCAGGTGCAGGGTGCGGATGGCCTGCCGGATGACGACGATCAGCATGGCGCCGAGCATGGCGCTCACCGCGCTGCCCTTGCCGCCCGACAGGCTGGCGCCGCCGACCACGGCCGACGCGATCACGTACAACTCGTACCCGTTGGCGTCGGACGAGGTGGACGATCCATAATAGCCGGCGCCAAGGAAGGCGGCGATGCCCGCCGTGAGACCCGAGAGGACGAACACGCCGAGCGTGACGCGCTTGACGTTGAGGCCGGCGTACCGGCTGGCTTCGGGATTGCCCCCGACGGCGAACACATGGCGGCCCATGACCGTGCGCGACAGATAGACCGCGCCGAGGGCGGTGACCACGAACATGACCAGCATCGGCACGGGGTAGAGTCCCTCGGCCAGTCCCATCTGGGCCCGCACGACGTTGGTGAGGCGGCCCGGCAGGATGATGCTCTCGGCATGGCTCGTGACGAACGCGAGGCCGCGCAGGATCCACATCGTGCCCAGCGTGATGATGAACGAGTGCACGCCCAGCCCGATCACCATGATGCCGTTGGCGAGTCCGCAGATCAGGCTCACGCCGATGCAGGTGGCGAGCCCCAGGGCGACCGTCGCCACGGGGCCCATCGGGCCGGCGGCGCGGAGCACCATCGCCATGGTGACGCCGGAGAGCGCATACACGGCGCCCACCGAGAGGTCGATGCCGCCGGCGATGATGACGATGGTGGCGCCGACGCCCATGATCGCGAATCCGCTGGCGTCGGTGGCCATCTGGAGCAGCGTGTACTTGTTCAGGAAATTGTTGACGGTCCGGCCGGTCAGCGCATCGACGTGCGAACCGGCGGTGAGCGTGAGGACCACGCTCAGCGCCACCAGCACGCCGAGCAGGCCGAGCTGCGGCGATCGGAGGAGGGAACGGAGCCACGAACGGCCCGCGGACTGCGTGGAGGACGCGCCGGGTGCGGCGGGTGGATTCGGAGAAGCGGAGGGCGCGGCCTGGGCGGGTTGGTGTTCGGGCGGCACTTCCATTACGGTGAGGGCTGCAGGCGGAAACGTGAGCAACGTTACGGCGCGTCCGGAACAGTGTCAACGCGCGGCGGCGCTCTTCCCGGCCCCACGTTCGGCCCGTAATCTCTACACGCTTTCACCGTCCGAGCTACCCATGACGCTCCATCAGATCCAGTCCAGGAAGCGCGCCGCCCAAGCGGCGCGGAAGCCGTCCCCCGCGCCCCGTGCCGCCGCCAAACGGCCGGCGCCCGCCAAACGCGTCACCGTGGGGTTGCTCGTGGGCAACCGCGGCTTCTTTCCCGGGCACCTGGCGCGTGAAGGGCGCGACCAGATGTTGGCGGTGTTGAAGGACGAGGGCTTCGACGTCGTCGCGCTCGGCGTGGACGACACGCGGTACGGCGCCGTGGAGAGCCGGGACGAAGCCAAGGCCTGCGCGGCGTTGTTCAGGAAGCACCGCGACCGGATCGCCGGCGTGATCGTGACCCTGCCCAACTTCGGCGACGAGCGTGGCGTGGCCGAGACGCTGCGCCTGGCCGGGCTGAACGTGCCGGTGCTGGTGCACGCCGCCGCCGACGACCCCAAGCAGATGCTGATCGCCAACCGGCGCGACGCGTTCTGCGGCAAGATGTCGGTGTGCAACGTGCTCACGCAGTACGGCATCCCGTACTCGCTCACCACCGTGCACACCGTGGCGCCTGGCGCGGAGAGTTTTCGCAAAGATCTGCGCGCCTTCGCCGGCGTCTGCCGC
>DATLTC010000062.1 GCA_035533755.1 Gemmatimonadaceae bacterium | reverse complement strand
AGCGATCTCTGGCGCGTCAACCAGACGCTCCAGGTGATGTACGGCGCGCGTCTCGAGGGCAACGCCTTCACTGACGCGCCGGCCTACAACCCCGCCGTGGCCTCCGCATTCGGCGCCCGCACCGATCATGCGCCCAACAGCATCCACGTGAGTCCTCGCATCGGCTTCACCTGGATCCGCAGCGGACAGGCACGGAACATGATGATGGTGAACTCCTTCGGCCGGTTCCTGGGCGGCCCCAGCGGCGTGCTCCGCGGCGGATTCGGGGAGTTCCGCAACATGATCGCCCCGTCGCTGCTCTCCGCCGCCTCGGTGTCCACGGGACTGCCCGGCGGCGTGGAGCGGCTGTCGTGCATCGGCGCCGCCGTCCCCACGCCCGACTGGAGCGCGTACGACAACAATCCGGCCGCCATCCCGCAGCAGTGCGCCGGCAGCGCCGGTTCGTCGTTCGCCGACGCCGCGCCAAACGTGCAGCTCTTCGATCCGGCCTACACGGCCACGCGGAGCTGGCGCGGCAACCTCTCGTGGTCATCCACCTGGCACAAACTCACCTATTCGGTGGAAGGCATCTACTCGCTGAACCTGAATCAGCCCGGCACCGTCGACCTGAACTTCACGGGCGCGCCGCGGTTCGTGCTGCCGGGCGAAGGCCGGCCCATGTTCACCGATCCCGCCAGCATCGTCCCGTCCACCGGACTCGTCTCGCCCGTCGACGCCCGCGTCACCGACGCCTTCGGACACGTGGTGAGCAATCGCTCCGACCTGCGCTCAGTGAGCAAGCAGGCCACCATCACGCTCACCCCGGACCTCTCGGCGTTCCTCAGCCGCTGGTACTTCTCGTTCGGCTACACGCTGTCGTCCATTCGCGCCCAGCAGCGCGGATTCGACGGCTCCACGTTCAGCAACCCGAACGATCGCACCTGGGCCCGCGGCGACCTCGATGCGCGGCATCAGTTCGTATTGCAGTTGGGCTACGGCATGAAGGGCGTGAGCCTGTCGCTCATGGGACGGCTGCAGTCGGGCACGCCGTTCACGCCGATGATCGGCAGTGACGTCAATGGCGATGGGCTCGCCAACGACCGCGCGTTCATCTTCGATCCCAACACCGTGGCCGATACCGGCCTGGCGAATGGGTTGCGCCGCCTGGAAGGTTCGTCCGCCGCCAACGTCCGCGGCTGCCTCGCGTCACAGACCGGGAGCGCCGCGGGTCGTAACAGCTGCCAGGGACCCTGGACCACGGCCCTCAACGCGCGACTCGGCCTCACGGGCCAGTTGCTCCACCTCGGGCGGCGCGTGAACGTCGGCATCAACCTCGCCAATCCACTCGGCGGCCTCGACCAGCTCCTGCACGGCAGCAACAATCTTCACGGCTGGGGAACGCCGGCCATGCCCGATGCCGTGCTGTACACCGTGCGCGGCTACGACCCGGTTAGCAGCCAGTTCCGGTACCAGGTGAATCCGCGCTTCGGCAGCACCGACCCGGCGCTCAACACCGTGCGCGCGCCATTCCGCCTCACGCTCGACGTGAGCATCGACATCGGCCGCCCCATCGACGAGCAGCAACTCGACAAGTGGCTCAATCCCGGACGCGACGGACACCGGGGCCAGAAGCTCACCGCCAACGATCTCAAGCGGCGCTACGAGCGCGACGTGCCCGACCCCTATACCAGTGTGCTGCAGCAGAGCGACTCCCTGCTCCTCACCCGCGACCAGGTGGACGAACTGCGCGCCTCCCAGCTCAAGTACCGACAGCGCATGGATTCCCTGTGGACGAACCTCGCGCAATACCTGGCCGATCTTCCAGACCACTACGACGCCGCGCAGGCGCTCAAGCGCGCCAGCGATGCCACCGACGCCGCATGGGAGATCACGCGTCTCGACGTGCAGAAGACCTTCAAGGGCGTCCTCTCGCCAGTCCAACTGCAACTCCTTCCCGGCATGGCTTCGATGCTGTACAACGCCAAGGAGCCGCTGCACATCCGGATGTTCATCGCCACCGCCGGGGGGTAGCCGGATGCCGGCGGTCCCGGGTTTCGCAATCCGGCCGAACGCTTAGCTTCGAGGCATGCGCGGAGTGCCGCCGGACCCCGAAGCCGCTGGTGACGAGTTGTCGCGACTGCGCGACCGCATCGAGGCGCTCGATCGCGAGATCGTAGCCCTCGTGGCGCAACGCGTGCGCCTGGCCCGCGAGGTGGGAACCGTCAAGCGCGCCGCCGGTCTTCCGCCCCGCGACGCGGCGCGCGAACAGGCCGTTCTCGAGCGCACCGCCGAACTCGCGCGCGTCGAGGGGCTGCCGGAGGCCGAGATGCGCCGCCTGTTCACGCACCTCATCGAGATCTCCCGCCACGCGCAACAGGCGTCCGATTGAAGCGCGTCGGATGGGGATTGTTGCTGTGCCTCGCCGCCGTGCCCCTCGCCGCTCAGGCCCCGCGTTCACCACACGACGCGCAGCCCGAACGGCCCACCGTGGCCACCCACGCCGGCACCGTCGCCCCCGGATGGTTCGAACTCGAAACCGGGGTTGAGCGCGACCGTGTGGACGCGAGCGCCGTCTCGCTGGCCACGCCCACCACACTGAAATTCGGACTCACCGGCGACATGCAGTTGGGCGTCGTGCTCACCACCACCCGCCCCACCACGTCCGCGCCCACTGCGCTCGGCGATGCCGCCATGGACATCAAGTGGCGGCTCCTCGACGACGCGCCGCTGATCGGCGATTTCGCAGTTCAGCCCGGCATCAAGCTGCCCACCGGTTCGCCGGCTCGCGGTGCCGGCACCGGCACCACCGACTTCTCGTTGCTCGCGATCTCGAGCCATGAGCTTGGCCCGGTGTCGCTCGACATCAACGTCGGGTACACACGACGCACGCACGGTGCCGCGGCCGGCAACGCCGCGCTCTGGACCGTGTCCACCGGCACGTCGGTGGCCGGCCCATGGGCCTGGGACGCGGAGATCTTTGGCTATCCGGGATTCTCCGCCCTGCCCGCCGTGGGTTTTCTCACCGGCCCCACCTACACCGTGCACCCCTGGTTCGTGGCCGACGCCGGCATGATCGCCAACGTGTCGGGGACGCAGCCGCCCGCGCTGTACGCGGGGCTCACCTGGAACGTGGGACGCCTGTGGTAGCGGTTCAGGTGGACCGCATGTACTTGCAACCCGCTTCCTGAGCGCGCATCACGGCAAAGATCCCCGACGGCGCCAGTTCGAGCCCGGGAATCAGGTGTTGCCGCAGCTCGTCGAACACTGCGTCCGGCTTCTGGTTGGTGCGCTTGGCGAGAATCGACGCCATACCGCGCGCGGCAAGCGAACATCCGAGCAGCACCGTCCCGCGCTGCTGCAGCGCATCGAGCGTGTACGCGGCGTCTTGCGGATCTTTGGGGCTCGCCTTCCAGAACGGATTCCGCGTGGCCCACCGCTCCGAGCCCTGCTCCTTCACCTTGGCGTATTCGCCCAGCGCGTAGGCCGCCCAGAATTCGTCATCCAGCGCCATCGGAATGGCCATGTGGCGCATGACGATGACCGCGCTCACGTCGGCATCCTGCAGCGTGTACATGTCCTTGAAGCCCTGCATGTACACGTAAGCGTTGAACACCGCCGTGCCGTCGTCGATCTCTGGCGAATCGAACACCGCCCTGTAACGACCGGTCAGTCGCGTGGTCCACGAGTCGTCAAATTGCAGCGGCGGCAGAGTCGGGACCGGCGCGAGCTTGGGCCCCGCCTCGGCGGGGGCGGCGCTCGCCGCGGCGGCGCCCAGCCCGCCGCTGGCGCATGCAGTGGCCGCGAACGCCGCGGCGACGGTGGCCAGCTGGCCAAGGAACTCCCGCCGCGGAGTGGCGGAGGTGGAAATCGAGGGCTCGGTCACGGAGGCTCCGGAAGGCGGATGGCGAGGACGACCGTTGCTGGCATCGTTGGGAGGACGCGAAGCGCACGGTCTGCGAAACTACGTGCTTCGCGCGAAGACGTCCATTCGGGGAAGTGCCGCGACTTACTGCCCGCATCGGGCCCGCCGGATCGGATGGCCATCGACCGCGACGCCCACAAACACGCCGGGCCGCGCGGTGTCCCCCGCGCGGCCCGGCTATGCTTCTCAACGATGTTCAGGGCCAGAGGCGCGGGCGGGAATCGAACCCGCGAATAGCGGTTTTGCAGACCGCTGCCTTACCACTTGGCTACCGCGCCAACGTGGGGAGAAGTTAGCCGCCACACACCCCCCACTCAAGCCAACCGCCTCGGCCCGCTCTACGGCGGGCTCGCCGCCGTCTTCTGCTCCCACCCCTCACGCGTTAGTCTCCGCTGGCCCATGTCCCCCAGCGCCCCTCCGCTCCCACCTCAGCCAGACCCGACGGCGCCGTCCCGCGACGCGTATGCGTCGCTCCGCTTCCCCAACTTCCGATGGTTCGTCGTCAGCACGTTCGCGATGACCGTCGCCACGCAGATCCAGGGCATCGTCGTCGGGTGGCAGATCTATACCATCACCCACGACCCGCTCTCGCTCGGCCTCATCGGGCTCGCCGAGGCCCTGCCCTTTCTCAGCGTCTCGCTGCCCGCCGGCCACACGGCCGACCGGCTCAACCGCCGCACCATCACGCTCGTGGCGCTGGCGGCGATGGTCCTCTGTTCTATCAGTTTTCTCATATTCAGCGTCAACCCCCGCGTCCTCGCCACGCCCGGCGTCTGGCCATTCTTTGCCGTGATCTTCGTGAGCGGCATCGCGCGGGCATTCTACAACCCGGCCCGCGCCGCCCTCCTCGCCGAGATCGTGCCCCGCGCGGCCTACGCCAACGCCTCGGCCTGGCGCAGCTCGGCGTGGCAGACCGCCGCCGTGGTCGGACCCGCCATCGGCGGGCTCCTCTATGGCTTCTCGTCGGCCACCGTCGCGTACGGCGCTGACACCACGCTCATGGTGATCTCGGTGGCGGCCTTCGCCGCCATCCGGTACACCCCGCAGCCCGCCGGCGCCGTGCGCGAGCCCCTTGTCCAGAGCCTGCGCGCCGGCATCCACTTCGTGTTTCATCAGCCCGCCATCCTCGGCGCGCTCACGCTCGACCTCTTCTCGGTGCTGCTCGGCGGCGCCGAGGCGCTACTGCCCGTGTTCGCGTCCGACATCCTCCACGTGGGGCCCGAGGGGCTGGGCATTCTCCGCGCCGCGCCGGCCGTGGGCGCCGTGGTGATGTCCATCTACATCGCGCACCGACGCCCGATGGAGCGCGCCGGCCGCACCATGCTGTTCGCCGTAGCCACCTTCGCCATCGCGATCATCGGCTTCGGGCTGTCGCGGAACGTGGTGCTCTCGTTCGGGCTGCTCGCCCTGAGCGGCATGGCCGACAACGTGAGCGTGGTGGTGCGGGCCACTCTGCTGCAGATCATGTCGCCGCCCGAGATGCTGGGCCGCGTGTCGGCGGTGAACGCCATCTTCATCGGCTCTTCTAATGAACTGGGGGCATTCGAGTCCGGGGTCACTGCCAGGCTGCTGGGTGCGGTTCCGGCGGTGATCCTGGGCGGACTGGCCTCGCTGGGCGTGGTCGGCGTGGTGGCCAGGACGGTCCCATCGCTCCGCGACCTCAAGCGGTTGGAGTAGTCGGCGGAGCGAGGCGCGAACCCGGCGAAATACCCGCGCGGTCGGATGTGCGCGATTTGCGCCCACCAGCGAAATTGGCGATTATGGTTGATATTCACAATGTATCAACCATGGATGCACTCGATCACAAAGCACTATCGCGCCTGCAGGAGTTCGGCCGAGACAGCTGGAAGAACCTCGGAGAGCTCCTTGGCATAACCGCGCAGGCCGCCGCCGACCGGGTTCATCGCCTGGAATCGCAGGGCGTGATCCAGGGCTACGCCGCGCTCATCGACCCCGACGCCGTTGGCCTCCACCTGGTCGCATTCGTCGCCGTATCGCTCGAGCGGCCGCGCTACCGCGAGGCGTTTCTGGAGCGGGTGATCTCGCTCTCTGAGGTCCAGGAGTGCCAGCACGTTTCAGGCGACGACGACTTCCTGCTCAAAATTCGCTGCCGGGGCACGTCCGACCTGGAACGCCTGCTCAACGACGAGATCAAGGCCATTGCCGGCGTGGCGCACACCCGGACCACGATCGTGCTGCGCACCATCAAGGAAACGGTGACCCTCCCCCTGGTGACGGGGCCGGTCCAGGGATGACCCCCACGGACGGCCACGCAAACAGACTGACGAAATGCGATTTCTGCGTCACTTGCAACAATTGATGGCAAAATGCTAGATTCAGCGATCAATTTTTGCATTGTGAATTGATAATTGTGCAGATTTTGCAGAATTCGACGTCCGCCGCTAACGCCGCCCACTCCTGACCCAGCCCTCGCCAATGTCCAGCTCCTCGTCATCAGGCCGCGCCGCTGCCCTTCGCGACGTCGTGAGCCGCACACCCCTGCTTCCCCGGTCGCCTTACCCCGCGCCCACGTCGTCGTACTTCGGCGTCAACACGTTCGGCGCCCGGCAGATGCGCGACAAGCTGCCCAAGGCCGTCTACGAGAAGCTCCTCGCGTCGGTCCGCCTGGGCCAGAAACTCGATCTCGAGATCGCGCCCACCGTGGCGCAGGTCATCAAGGATTGGGCGATCTCGCATGGCGTGACGCACTTCACGCACTGGTTCCAGCCGCAGACCGGCCTCACCGCCGAGAAGCACGACGCGTTCCTCACGTTCGATGACCACCGCCAGCCGGTGGAATCGTTCAGCGGCGCTCAGCTCATCCAGAGCGAGCCCGACGCCTCGAGCTTCCCCTCCGGCGGACTGCGCGCCACCTGGGAAGCGCGCGGCTACACGGCGTGGAATCCGGCGAGTCCGGTGTTCATCGTCGAGTCGGGCGGCGTGCGCACGCTGTGCGTGCCGTCGGTGTTCATCGGCTACAACGGCGAAGCGTTGGACGAGATGACCCCCCTGCTCCGCAGCTCCGATGTCCTGTCCGAGAAGGCGATGGAGTTGCTCTCGCTGCTTGGCGACAAGGGCGTGCAGCGCGTGTACACCACCCTCGGACCCGAGCAGGAGTACTTCCTCATCGACCGCGGGTTCTTCTCGCTCCGCCCCGATCTCGTGATGGCCGGCCGCACGCTCCTCGGCGCCCCGCCCTCGCGCGGGCAGCAGCTCGAGGACCACTACTTTGCCGGCATCCCCGAGCGCATCCAGGCCTGCATCGCCGAGGTCGAGCACGAACTGTACAAGCTCGGCGTGCCCATCGTCACGCGGCACAACGAGGTGGCGCCGTCGCAGTTCGAGATGGCGCCGATGTTCGAGGAGACCGACATCGCCGTGGACCACAACCAGCTGGTGATGGCCACGCTGCGCAAGGTCGCGCTCCGCCACGGGCTGCACGCCCTGCTGCACGAGAAGCCGTTCGCCGGCATCAACGGCTCGGGCAAGCACTGCAACTGGTCCATGTCCATCACGTCCGATCGCCCGGAACTGGACGGCTTCAACCTGCTCAAGCCCGGCGACACGCCGCACCAGAACGTGCGGTTCCTGCTCTTCCTCGCCGCGGTCCTCCAGGCGGTGCATCGCCATGCGGGCGTGCTCCGCGCCGGCATCGCGTCCTCGGGCAACGAACATCGCCTCGGCGCCAACGAGGCGCCTCCGGCGATCATCAGCGTGTTCATGGGCCGTACGCTCACGCAGGTCATCGAGAGCATCGCCAGCGGCAAGACCATGGGCAGCGCCGAACAGGCGATGATCACGCTGGGCGTGGCCAAGCTGCCCGACATCGCCAAAGACAACACCGACCGCAATCGGACGTCGCCGTTCGCGTTCACCGGCAACAAGTTCGAATTCCGCGCCGTCGGGTCGTCGGCCTCGATCGCATTCCCGGTCTGCCTGCTCAATGCGGCGGTCGCCGAGTCGATCGCCGAACTCTCGCAGGCGCTCCGCGCCGAACTCAAGAAGACCAAGAAGGTGGACGACGCGGTGCTCAAGGTGGTGAGCCCGGTGTTCCGCGCCACCAAGAACATCCGGTTCGAAGGCAACAACTACTCGGATGAATGGGTGACGGAGGCCGAACGTCGCGGACTGCTCAACCTGCGCCGCACGCCCGAGGCGTTGGCGCAGCTCACCACGCGCAAGTCGCGCGATCTGCTCACCGGCCTCGGCATCTTCACCAAGCAGGAACTCGATTCGCGCTTCCACGTGCGGCTCGAGCGTTACGTGAAGGACATGCTCATCGAGGCGCACACGATGCGCGAGATGGTGGACACGATGGTCCTTCCGGCGGGCCTCGCCTACTCGGGAATGCTGGCCAGCGCCGCTGCCAACGCCAAGGCCAGCGGCGTGTCCGCCGCGCCGCAGATCCACGCCGCCGGTGAGGTGTCCAAGATCCTCACCACGGTGCAACAGAAGCGGGCGGCGCTGGCCAAGGCTATCGACAAGGCGGAGTCGATGCACGACGCGCTCGAGGACCAGGCCAGGTTCCTCACCGGCACCTGCGCCGATGCCATGCAGGCGCTGCGCGAGGCGTGCGACGCGCTGGAACTGGCGGTGGGAGACCAGCAGTGGCCGCTGCCCAAGTACCGGGAGATGCTCTTTCCCGTGTGAGTCGCGTACGTTTCGAGACGAACGGCCGGCCGGCGATCGATGGGATCGTCGGCCGGCCGTTTGACATTGCCCGAGCGGCGCCGGCTACCTGGCGCGCGGAATCTGCGCGAACACGCTCTGCGGATACCAGGCCGGTTTCGTGGGCCGGTTGGCTACGGCGCGCACGATGTCGAAGTACATCGCGTTGAATGCCGCCGCGGTCTGGAAGTTCACCGGTTGCTCCAGGTCGTCCGACGGCTTGTGATAGCGATTGGTCAGCCACTCGCTCACCACCTTCATCTCCGGCGAATCCTTCGTGTACCCCACCTTGAACGCCATCGCCGGGATCCCGCGCTTGATGAAGCTGTACTGGTCGCTGCGAATGAACCGCACCTGTTCGGGCTCCGGGTCCGCGAAGTTCTCCAGCCCGCGCGCCTTCAGCACCGGGAGCAGATCCTTGCCCAGATCGGACTCGTCCCACCCATAGGCGAACACTCCCTTGAACGGGATGATGGGCAGGAACATATCCGTGTTCAGATCGGCGACGATGTCCCCCACCGGAACCGTGGGATGCATGGCGAAATACGCGGAGCCGAGTTCGCCCTCTTCCTCACCGGTGATGGCGAGAAAGATGATCGACCGGCGCGGCCGCACATGGCCGTCCTTGAACGCGCGTGCCGTCTCGATCAGCGTCGCCACGCCCGACGCATTGTCCATCGCGCCGTTGTAGATGCTGTCGTCGTTCACCGGGCGCCCGACGCCCAGATGGTCGAGATGCGCGCTGACGATCAGATACTGATGCCGGAGCACCGGGTCGGTGCCGCGCAGCAGCCCGGCCACGTTCGGCGCATCCACCGATGTGCGCTCGACGCCGTCCCACGCATGCAGGATCGGCTCGAGCGGAACGGTGGGCAGCGGTCGGTGCGCGTCCGACAGGGCCACGAGCTCGGCGTAGGTATGGCCCGAGCCGGCGAACAGTCGCTCCGCCGCCTCGGCGCGAAGGTTGATGAGCAGGCCGCCCTCCGACGGATCGTCCGCCAGGCCCATCACGGCCCGTGGCCCGCCGCCGCCACCCCTTCCGCCCCGCCCTTCGCGTCCGGACACCGGCGCGTCCGCGATGGCGATGGCCGCCACCGCGCCCAGCCGGTGCAGTTCGAGCCACCGCGACGCCCGGCCGTGCGCGAACATCGTCGCGCTCAGGCCCGTGGGCATGCGATTCAGGTACACCGCCACCTTGCCGTGTAGATCCACATGCCCCACGTCGTCGTAGGCGCCGGGCAAGTGGAGTCCATAGCCCACGAAAACCAACGGCCCCTGCACGCTTGGCGCCGACGACGGATTGATCTGCAACGTGGCGTCGGTGCCGAGCGCCAGCGTGTCGTGCGCGGCCCCGCGTTCGAGCACGATGCCCGAACGTTCCGGTACGAGCGTCACCGTGGCGAGGTGCGCGGTCTGGAAGAAGCCATCGGTGCCGCCGGGCTCGAGGCCCGCGGCCGCGAACTGCGCCGCCACGTAGCGCGCCGCCTTCAGGTAGTCCTCCGTGCCCGTGCGGCGGCCGCGCATGCTGTCGGCGGCGAGCACGGTGATCTGGTGCCACCACGCGGCTGCCGCTCCCGTAGGCGGGGCCTGCGCGGCGAGCGACCGTGGATGGAGTCCCGTCGCGAGGGCGAGCGCCAGGCTCACCCCGATGAACGTTGTTCGTGATCCCGAAGTCCGTGACATGATCGGCCCTGCATGTTGAAGGTCTCGGCCTGCGCGAGCGGCCATCGCCTCAGTACTTGGCGAGGTATTCGTCGATCTCCCAGCGGCTCACCTGGGAGATGTAGGCGCGCCACTCCTCACGCTTGGCCGCCAGGAAGTGCTGTGTCACGTGCTCGCCCAGCGCTTCCGTCATCACCGTGTTCTTCTCCAGCTCGTCGCATGCTTCGTTGAGATCGTGGGGCAGGTCGTCGATGCGCAGCCGCCGCTTCTCGCGATGCGACATCTCCCAGATGTTCTCGTTCACCGGCTCGCGCCAGTCGGCCTTCGTCTCGATGCCGTCGAGTCCGGCGCCGAGCATCGCGGCCAGGGCCAGATAGGGATTCGCCGCCGGATCGGGCACCCGATGCTCCACCCGCGTGCCCAGTTCCCGCCGCTCCGGAATCCGCAGCATGGGCGAGCGATTGCGCATCGACCAGGCCACGTTCACCGGAGCCTCGTAGCCCGGCACCAGCCGCTTGTATGAATTCACCAGCGGGTTGGTGATGGCGCAGTAGCCGCGAGCATGCTTGAGCAGCCCGCCGATGTAGTGGAGCGCCGTCTCCGAGAGCTCCCACTGCGCCTTCGGATCCCAGAACGCGTTCTGCTTGCCGCGAAACAACGACTGGTGCGTGTGCATCCCGCTGCCGTTCTGTCCGAAGATCGGCTTGGGCATGAACGACGCGAACAGGCCGAACTGCTGCGCCACGTACTTCACCACGAATCGGAACGTCGCGATGTTGTCGGCCGTCGTGATCGCGTCGGCGTACCGGAAATCGATCTCGTGCTGCCCGTGCGCCACTTCGTGGTGCGCCGCCTCGACCTCGAAGCCCATGCGCTCCAGCGTGTCCACGATCGCGCGCCGGGCATCCTCGCCCAGGTCCACCGGTGCGAGGTCGAAATAGCCGCCCACGTCGTGCGTGCGCGTGGTGGCTTCGCCGTCGGGCCCGCGCTTGAACATGAAGAATTCCGCTTCCATCCCGGCCTTCATCGAGAAGCCCATCGACGCCGCGCGGGCCAGCTGCCGCTTGAGCACGCCGCGCGGATCGCCCGGAAACGGCGTGCCGTCGGGGCGATTGATGTCGCAGATCAGCCGGCACACACGACTCTCGGCGTCGCTCCACGGAAACACCACGAACGTCGACAGGTCCGGCGCCAGCAGCATGTCCGACTCCTCGATGCGCACGAACCCTTCGATGGACGAGCCGTCGAACATGATGTCGCCGGCCAGCGCCTTCTCGAACTGCGAGGCCGGGATCTCCACGTTCTTGTTCACGCCCAGGATATCCGTGAACTGAAGGCGCATGAAGCGCACGTTCAGCTGTTGGGTGAGCGTGAGGATGTCCTTGGCGGTTGCCGCGGAGACATCGGGCGCGAGAGACCGGGAAACGGGCATGGCGGACCGTGGGGAGACCAGAGGATGAAGCGGGGCCGGGGCCCGGGCGCTCCGGATGCGATGCAAGCTCCTCTCGATGCCGCCGAATGTCAAAGGGGCCGGCCCGGGCCTGTTGCCCCTCCCCGAGGCTTTATCTCGCGCTAGTTTTCGCCCCATGTCCGACACTTCCAAGCCGTCTCCCTGCCCCAGCTGCGGCGCGCCGGCGTCCGGCCGGTTCTGCTCCTCATGCGGCGGGCCCCTCGGCGCCGTGGCCTGCGGCGCCTGTCATGCCGAACTCACGCCGGGCGCAAAGTTCTGTCATCGCTGCGGCACTCCCGTGGGCACCCCGGGCAGCGCTCCGGTGGAGCCCGAACCGCAGCCGGGGAGAACGAGCGACGCGCTGCCGTGGGCCGTGGCGGCGATCGCGCTCCTGGCGCTGGTGGCCATGGTGGCCGGACAGCGGTTTGCGCGGTCGGGCCAGAGCGCGGCGCCCGACGCCTCCATCCAGGCCGACACCAGCCAGCCCTCCATGGGTCCGGCGCCGGACATCAGCCAGATGTCGCCCGACGAACGCGCCTCGCGCCTGTTCGACCTCATCATGGGCGCGTACGAGCGGGGACAGAAGGACACGGTGCAGATGTTCGCCCCCATGGGCACCGCCGCGTTCCAGATGCTCGATTCGCTCTCGCTCGATCAGCGGTACGACATGGGCAGAATCGCCGAGGTCTCGGGCAACGACGCCCTCGCGGCCGTCGAAGCCGACTCGATTCTCAAGAAGAACCCGAACCATCTGCTCGGCCTGATCCTCGCGGCCCAAGCCGCCAACTCCCGCAAGGACTCGGCGGCCGAGCGCAGGTATCTTGATCGCCTGCTCAAGGCCGAGCCCGGCGAGATGGCCAAGCAGCGGCCGGAGTATTCGCTCCACGAGAACGACATCAAGGCCGCGCTCGAGCTAGCCAGAAAGCGCTGAACGGCCCTTCATTCAAATTGAAATGACTCGCACCATTCACGTCGCGCACAGCCCCGACTCCGACGACGCGTTCATGTTCTATGCGCTCGCCGAAGGGAAGATCGACACCGAGGGTCTCACCTACGTCCACGAGCTGCAGGACATCGAGTCGCTCAACCAGCGCGCGCTCCGCGCCGAACTCGAAGTCACGGCCGTGTCCATCCACGCCTACGCGTACCTGTCGGATCGCTACGCGCTGCTCCCCCATGGGGCGTCCATCGGCGACCGCTATGGCCCGCGGCTGGTGGCCCGCACGCCGATGACCCGCGACGACCTTCGCGGCAAGCGAATTGCGATTCCCGGCTTCAAAACCACGGCGTATCTGGCGTTGCGACTCTATCAGCCCGAGTTCGAGCCGGTGGCCATTCCGTTCGATCAGATCGAGGATGCCGTACTCGATGGTCGGGCCGAAGTCGGGCTACTGATCCATGAGGGCCAGCTCACATTTGCCGATCGCGGACTTCATCTGGTACAGGACCTTGGCGAATGGTGGTACCAGGAGACCGGGCTGCCGCTTCCCCTTGGCGGAAACGTCGTCAGAAAGGACCTTGGAACAGCGCTAATCAAGCAAGTTTCGCGACACTTGAAGGCCAGTATCGTGTATGCATTGGACCATCGTGCAGGAGCGCTCGACCACGCGATGAAGTACGCCCGCGGGCTCGCACGGTCCAAGGCCGACACCTTCGTCGGGATGTACGTGAATGACTGGACGCTCGATTATGGGGACCGCGGCCGGCAGGCGGTGCGATTGCTGCTGGAACGCGGCGTTCAATCCGGGATCATCCCGGGCCCGGTCCGGGTGGAGTTCGTCGAGGACTGATGGGCAAGGGGCAGCAGCGCCGCACGTTCGGCGGCAAACTGTGAACTTCGGTGAAAATCCGCGGCGAGACGCTCCGAACGAGTCCACGAGTGCTTGACGGAACGAGCGCCGCATTGTACTAGGGAGTTGTCGCTGCGACGGTGCACGCGCGATGCCGAGCGAGGGGATGGCGACCAGGTTCTCTCGCCCACTCATTTCGACTCAACTCACTGCACAGACGCAGGACGCTGTAATACCAACACGAGGAGGCGGGCGATGCCGCGGGGCGACGAGCTGCACGACAAGTTCCGGTTTTCCGAACGGGAGGACGATTCGGAAGACGTGGGCTATGGCGGAGGAGCTTCATACGAAGAGGACGACGAGGAGGACGGCGGCTGGATGACACACAAAGACGACAGCGACGATCTCTGGGACAGCACCGAGGACGTCGAGGACGAGGAGGAGGAGGCGGAGGTCTTCGCGGAATCCGTTGATTCCGTTGACGAGGAGGAAGATCTGTTCGGCGGTCGGTCAGGGCCGGCGAGCCCACCCTCGGCACCGACCGGCGGAGCCGCGCACCCGTCCCCTGCGGCTCCCATGCCGTCGGCCGCCAAGAAGGCGCCGGTTCCCGCCGCCAAACCGGTGCAGAAGCCCGCACCGGCCAAGCCGGCGCTTGCCAAGGCCGCACCCGTCAAGCCTGCGAAGCCCGTCAAGGCTGCCAAGCCCGCCAAAAAGGCGCCGGCCAAGAAAGCGGTCAAGCCAAAGGTTGCGAAGAAGGCCGTGAAGAAGCCGGCCAAGAAACCGGCCAAGAAGTCTGCTAAGAAGGCGCCACCCAAGAAGGCAGCCAAGAAGCCAGCCAAGAAAGCCCCGGCCAAGAAGAAGGTGGCCCGGAAACCCACGAAGAAACCTGCGAAGAAGGGTCGCCGGTAGCTGCACGCCGGCTGCCCGGTCGTTGTCCGTGGAGCAGCGGGGACCGTCAGTCCCCGCTGCTCCATTTGCTTTTTCGGCCCCGGGCGCGCCTGCGATCTCACGCCCCGCCACCACGACCGTTATTGTTGTCGCATGTTCTGCCCCCCGCCCGACTGCGTCCCGATGCTCGCCCATGGCTGAGTCGCCGGTGGCCCTGCTGCGCGCGCACGCGCGCCACGCGCCATGGAACGCCCGCGGACTCGCGGCGCATGCCACGGCGCTCGTGGATGCGGCGGGTGTCCGCCCCACCAACGCTTCGGCGCGCGCCGCCCCGACGGCCCGCGCGATCCGGTTCTACGTGGCCAGCGGACTGCTCGATCATCCCCAGGGCGCCGGAACCGCCGCCACCTACGGCTACCGTCATTTGCTGCAGTTGCTCGCCATCAAGATCCGGCAGCGCGAGGGGGCCACGCTCGACACCATCAAGCAGGAGATGGGCGGCGTCACCGGCGACGCGCTGGAGCGTCGCGTGGCGGGGTCGCTCGCTCCTGCATTGGCGGTGGGCGCCGACACCGTCGCGCCCCCGGAGGGGGACGGCCCATCCGCTGCCTGGCACCGCATCGTCGTCGGCGACGGCATCGAGATCCATGTGCGTGATGACTCGCCGGCCGCAGGCGACGATGCCATGATCGCGATGCGCGAAGCGGTGCGAGCCGCGCTGGGACGCGAGGAATTGCGCTAGCATGCCCCCGCGCCTCGCGCTGATCACCGGCGTCGGTCGCGCGGGACAGGTGGGTGAGTCCGTCGCCCGGGCACTCGCGAGTCGTGGCGACCACGTGCTCCTCGTGGGCCACGGGCTCGACGAAGCTGGCCAGCGGGCGGCCGAGCTCGCGGCCGCCGGATGGCAGGCCACCGCGTACGCGTGCGACCTGGCAGATGAGGCCGCGGTGCGCGCCCTCGCCGCCCGCGTGCAGGCCGCCCACGGCGCAGTGCTCCACGCCCTGGTGAATCTGGCCGGCGGGTTCTCGCTTTCGGGCCCCGTGACTGAGAGCACGCTCGACGAATGGGAACACCTCACCCGGATCAACCTGCTCACGGCCTACCACACCACGCGGGCCTTCCTGCCCTCGCTGCGGGGGGCCCGCGGCTCCATCGTCTACTTCGCCTCCGAAGCCGCGCTGCCGGCCGCGCCCGTGGCCGGTCGTTGGGCCTACGCCGCCGCCAAGGGAGCCGTGGTGACGCTCATGCGGGCCGTGGCGCAGGAGGAGCGGGACGCCGGCGTGCGCGCCAATGCGCTGGCGCCCACGTCCATTCGCACGGAGTCCAACCTGGCAGCCATGGGGCCGGCCGCGCGCTACGTCGAACGGGACGACGTGGCGGCTGCCGCGGCCTTCCTCTGCTCGGACGCGGCGCGCGCCGTGACGGGACAGGTCATTCGGCTTGGCTGACGCCACCCGGGACTCCCGCGGCCGCCGGACGCCCGGGGCACGCTCGTGATGTCCACCGCGCACCGCCGGATCGCTTCTCGAAACGTCGTCCTCGATCGATCCCTCGAGCGGTTGCCGCTGTTCCGCCTGAGCGATTCCCCGGACGACCCCACGTCGCCGTTCACGACCGAGTCCGGTGGCCGGTGGCGGGTCCTGCCAGGCGCCGGAGGGCGGCTGCCGGGCACCTTCGACCAGGACGTTTATGTGGAGATCATGCGCCGGTACCACGACGCCGACGCCCCGGCCGACGGCGCGATCTCGTTCACGCTCCACGCCTTCCTACATTCGATGGGTCGACGGGTGGACGGGCGAACGTACGAGCAGCTGCGTGCCGCGCTGGTTCGACTCGAGCGCACGGTGCTCGAGTCGGCCGGCGCCTACTTCCTTGCCGCGCGTGAGGAGCATCTCGACGGGCAGTTCACCCTGTTGAGTGCCGTCTCCATCGAACGCCGGCGGGCGGCGGACCGCGTCCAATTCGCCCTGTTCGACACGACGACGGCGCCAGAGCCCGGCGAAGCCCGCGTGGTCCTGGCGGCGCCGATTCGCGAGAACATCGCCGCCCGTCACGTCGTGACGCTCGCCGTCACGCGCTACCTCGCGTTGGATTCCCCCGTGGCGCGCCGCCTGTACCGGCTGCTCGAGGTCGCGCGCGCCGACGGGCATGTCGCCTGGCGGATCTCGCTCGACCGCCTGAAGGAGTTGCTGCCGCTCGTCCAGCGCTATCCGTCCCATCTGTTGCGCGTGCTCCAGCCGGCCCACGACGCCCTGGTGCAAACAGGTGTCTTGCGGAGCGCCACGACCCGCCAGGAGCGCCGCCAGTGGTACGTGGACTACGTCCTGGGAAGCCGCACGCCGCCTCCGGGGGCACCTGGCGGGGAGCGGAACCACCCGGAGTGAACGCCGGGGCCGAATCGGAGTACAACATCACATGGCTACCAAACTGACTCACGAAATCCGTCGCGAAATCATCATCGACGATGAGCCGTTCACGGTCGTCATCTCCTCCGAGGGCTTGCGGTTGTCCCGCAAGCGGTTTCGTTCCGGGCGCCGGCTCGCGTGGCGCGAGCTCTGGCGCCTGGGAACTCCAGAAGATGGCGCCGACAATGGCGAACCCGGATCGCCGGTGTCAGGGGGCACCTCCGCGGTGTAGTTTTCGGGAGACTTTCTCTGGATTTGCTGTCCATGCGTCGTTCCCGAAAATTCGCCGCCGTCGCCGCCCTGATCATCCCGGTCTTCGTGGGGGGATTCTTCCTCCAATCCCACGATTCCGCCAAGGGCGCGCTGCTGCTCGATCAGGTCCTGTCGCTCGTGTCGGACCGCTACGTGGACACCCTCCCGCAGGGTGACATCTACGAGAAGGCGGCCCGCGGCCTGGTCCGCGAGCTCAACGATCCCTATAGCCAGCTGTTTTCGCCGGCGGAGCTGAAGGCCTTCAGCACCAACACCAACGGCCACTACGGCGGCATCGGGATGCAGATCGAGAGCCAGCAGGGCGTGGTCACGGTCAGCAAGGTCTTCCCCAACACGCCCGCCGAGGCGGCCGGCGTGCTGGAAGGCGACCAGATCCTCTACGTGGACACGCTCTCGACGCGCGGCTGGACGCTCAACCGCACGTCCGACTACCTCACCGGGACGCCGGGCACCAAGGTCAAGGTGAAGTTCGGCCGGCCCGGCGTGAGCCAGCCCATCGACGTGGAGTTCACCCGGGCGGTGATCCACATCCCCGCCGTGCCGTACGCGATCATGCTCGCCGGCAAGGTGGGCTACATCCCGCTGCTGCAATTCAACGAGACGGCGGCGCAGGATGTGGCCGATGCCGCCGAGTCGCTGGTCAAGCAGGGCGCCACCGGCCTCATCCTGGACGAGCGTGGGAATCCCGGCGGACTGGTGGACCAGAGCCTGGAGCTGAGCAACTTCTTCCTGAAGAGCGGGCAGGAGATCGTCTCCGTGCGCAGCCGCGTCGGCCCGCCCCAGGTGGATTACGCCAAGGGCACGCCGATCCTCGGCGCCGTCCCGCTGGTCGTGCTCACGGACGGTGGCACGGCATCGGCGGCCGAGATCGTGGCCGGCGCCCTGCAAGACCACGACCGCGCGCTGATCGTGGGACAGACCTCGTTCGGCAAGGGACTGGTGCAGACCCTGTATCCGCTCGACGACGGCTACGCGCTCAAGCTCACCACGGCCAAGTGGTACACGCCGAGTGGGCGGTCCATCCAGCGCGAGCGCAAGTTCGTGGACGGGCATTTCGTGGAGATGCCGCCCGATTCGGCGGAGAGCGACCAGTCCAAGAAGAAGCGCCCCGCGTTCAAGTCCGATGACGGTCGCGTGGTGTACGGCGGCGGCGGGATCACGCCCGATGTGATCGTGCCCGACGATACGCTGACCACGGCCGAGCAGCAGTTTGCCAAGGCCCTCGCGCCCAAGTCACAAGAGGTGTACCTCACGCTGTATGCGTTCGCGCTCGACCTCTCGCACCATCTGTCCCCGGGCTTCAAGTACCAGCCGGCGTGGCGCGACGAGTTCATGAAGCAGCTCGACGCCAAGGGCGTGAAGATCGACCCCACGCTGTTCGCGCACGCTTCACGGTACGTGGATCAGCTCATCGAAGATCGCGTGTCCCGGTTCGTCGAGGGTGACTCGACGGCCAAGCGCCGCGAACTGCCGTTCGACGCGCCCCTCGAGCGCGCCCTCCATCTGCTCGACCAGGCCAAGACCCAGCAGGATCTGTTCGCGCTCGCCGACGCCAAGCCGGCGACGCCCGTCAAGAAACCCTGAGGTCCGTCATGCGTGCTTCTCTGCTCGTCGCCGCCGCCCTCACGGCGGCGGCGGTTGCGTGCGCTGCTGGCCAATCCGTCGTGACCGTCGCCCCGTTCCCTGGCGAGCGACACCTGGCCAACATCCGGCAGCTCACGTTCGGCGGCGAGAACGCCGAAGCCTACTTCAGCGCCGATGGCCAGCGGCTGATCTTCCAGTCCACCCGCGACGGGCGCACCTGCGACCAGCAGTACGTGATGCACGTCGACGGATCGGACGTCCACCGCGTGTCCACGGGCGCGGGCAAGACCACCTGCGGATATTTCTTCGGCGGCGACAAGAAGATCTTCTTCGCCTCCACGCATGCCGTCGACACCGCCTGCGCGCCCAAGCCCGACCCGTCCAAGGGCTACGTGTGGCGGCTGGACCCGTACGACATCTACACCGCCAACGCCGACGGCACCGGCCTCACCCGCCTCACGCGCAACGGGGTCTACACGGCGGAGGGGACGCTCTCCCCCGATGGTCGGACGATCGTGTTCACGTCGCTCAAGAACGGCGATCTCGACATCTACACGATGAAGATCGACGGGACCGACGTGAAGCGCCTGACGAACACCCCGGGCTACGACGGCGGAGCGTTCTTCTCGCCCGACGGGAAGAAGATCGTCTACCGGGCATGGCACCCTGCCGACACGGCGCTCACCAACTATCAGGCGCTCCTCCGCGAGCGCCTGGTACGCCCCAATCGGATGGAGATCTGGGTGATGAACGCCGACGGCAGCGACCAGCATCAGGTGACGTCGTTGGGCGGAGCCAACTTCGCGCCCTACTTCACACCCGACGGCAACCGGATCATCTTCGCCTCGAACTACAAGAACCCGCACAGCCGCAACTTCGATCTCTATTTGGTGAACCTCGACGGCAGCGGGCTCGAGCAGGTGACCACGCATCCGGAGTTCGACGGATTCCCGATGTTCAGTCCCGACGGCCGGCAGCTGGTATGGGCGTCCGACCGCCACGGCGAGAAGCTCGGAGAGACCGACATCTTCATCGCCGACTGGGTTCCCTGATCCACGTTCTTCCCCGCGGGTGCAGACGTCGGAGCAAGTTATGGAACGGGACGACAAGATCTACGTGGCGGGCCACCGCGGACTCGTGGGCTCGGCGCTGGAACGAACGCTTCGCGGCCAGGGGTTCGACCGCCTGGTGCACCGCACGCGCGCCGAGCTGAACCTGATCGATCGAGCAGCGGTGCAGTCATTCTTCGCTGCCGAACGCCCGGACTTCGTGTTCCTCGCGGCGGCCCGTGTTGGAGGCATCCTGGCCAACAACACCTACCCTGCCGATTTCATCCGCGAGAACCTGGAAGTCGAGCTCAACGTCATCGAGGCGGCGCACCAGTACGGCGTTCGCAAGCTCATGTTCCTCGGTAGCGCGTGCATCTATCCCAAGCTCGCGCCGCAACCCATCCGGGAGGAATACCTGCTCACCGGGCCTCTCGAGCCGACCAATGCGCCGTACGCCATCGCCAAGATCGCCGGCATCTCGCTGTGCGAGTCGTACAACCGGCAGTACGGCACGAACTTCATCAGCGTGATGCC
Source organism: Gemmatimonadaceae bacterium (assembly GCA_035533755.1). Classification (NCBI taxonomy): domain Bacteria; kingdom Pseudomonadati; phylum Gemmatimonadota; class Gemmatimonadia; order Gemmatimonadales; family Gemmatimonadaceae; species Gemmatimonadaceae bacterium. The sequence continues at coordinate 88,893 of DATLTC010000062.1, read as the reverse complement.
GACCAATCTGTATGGTCCCGGCGACAGCTTCGATCTCCAGAACAGCCATGTGCTGCCCGCGCTCATGAGACGGCTCGACGACGCGAAGCGGAACGCCGCGCCAAGCGTCACGATCTGGGGCACCGGCCGCCCGCGGCGCGAGTTCCTGCACGTGGACGACATGGCGAGCGCCTGCGTACACCTGATGCAGCACTACGACTCGTCCGAGATCATCAACGTGGGCTGCGGCGAGGATATCTCGATCCTCGATCTGGCGCACATGATCCAGTGGCTCGTGGGCTATGAGGGCACGATCGAGTTCGATACCACGAAGCCCGACGGCACGCCGCTACGCCGGCTGGATATCACGCGCCTGCTATCCACGGGCTGGGCACCAACTATCAGCCTGGAAGACGGCGTGCGAACCACCTACGCGTGGTATTGTGAGAACAGAGGCCGCCTGCGTGATAGTCACGGCTCGTAAGTCCGTACTGCTGGACGAATTGGGTGCCGGTGTACCGTTTCTTGACGTTGCCTATATTCTGGCCGCGCGTCAACTTGCTGGCGTCGATCTGACGCAGTGACTGTCCATCGACATGCTCGGCGCGACGGAGCGCTGAGAAACCTTGAATTGGTTCCTCCCGATGGTTCTGGCCATCAGTCTGCTCGCCGCAATCGTTGCGCTTCTGGCCACACGATGGCTGGTACGCATTGCGCCGGCACAGCGTGAGCCAAGTGTCGTCCCGATCACCTATCGCCCAGGCTCCGCGCCCCCGGTTCCCCGGGTAGGCGGGGTTGCGGTGTTTGTCGCCGTCATAGCGGCCATGGCCGCCGCGGCGTGGGTCGGCGCCCCGGGCATCAGCCACGTGCTGGACCAGGCCGGCCTCTACGGCGGTATCTTTGCCGGCGCCACCCTGCTCCTGGCAATCGGGCTGGCCGATGACTTCCTGGACCTCTCGCCTGCCGTAAAGCTGCTCGCGCAGGGGCTCGCCGCGATGCTCGCATGCTCGGGCGGGCTCTCCTTGCGGCTCGTGCAATTCGGCCCGCACCTGACGGTGTCGCTGGGCTGGGTGGGCGTCCCGCTCGCCGTGTTCTGGATCATCGCCGTCACCAACGCCTTCAATTTCATCGATGGACTCGACGGCCTGGCGTCGGGCGTGGGCATCGTCGGGTTCGGCGCGACCCTCGTATCGGCGCTCGTCCTGGGACGTTCGGACGTTGCGCTCGTCTCGCTCGTGCTTATCGGCGCGCTGTTCGGGTTCCTGCGATACAACTTCGCGCCGGCAAAGATCTACCTTGGCGATTCCGGCAGTCTGTTCATCGGGTATCTCCTCGCCACGCTGTCCCTGGTCGGGGCCACCTCGTCCACCACCGCGGCGCTGGTGTACGTGCCGGTGTTCGCGCTCGCGCTGCCCCTGCTCGACGGCGCCGTCGCGATCATGCGGCGCTGGCTGCGCCATATGCCGGTCTGGAAGGGCGATCACCGGCACATCCATCATCGCGTGCTGGCGATGGGGCTTTCCAAGCGACAGAGCGTCGCTCTCCTCGTGGTCACGGCCGGCATGCTGGCCGCCGCCGGCGTGCTCACGTCGTTCGCCACGCCGCTGCAGTTCACGACGATGGTCATGATCACCGCCGGCCTCTGTGTCGGCCTCGCGGGCATCGGGCTGAAACAGCTCGATTACTACGAGTTCACTGCCGTGCGCACCGCGCTGCGGTTGCGCCCAGTGGGATGGCGCCGGTTCGTGCGCGAGGAGATCCGCCTGCGTGACGCCGAGCGCGAGCTCGCTACGGCCCGCGATCTGAACGACCTCCGCACCGGCCTCGATCGCTGCGCGCTGGCGTTTGGGCTCGACCGCATGGAGATTTCCAGACAGCGGCCCCGCCTGCGGCGGTCGTGGCACGGGGAACACCTGGATGTACCCGTGGCGCCCACGAGTTCAGCGAACTCCGACGATTGGGTCCTCCGTGTCTGGTATGGTGAATACGATGCTCCCCGGCCGGAACTCGTCGCGCGCGTGGCCCGCGTGCTGGCGCGGGCCTGCGGCGCATGGCTCGACAACTACGGCCTGCTCGGGGCCGCGCCGTGGTCGGTGGCCGCTCGCGCACCGCACGAAGGCGCCACCCTGCCGCGTACCCGGCATCGACTCGCCAAGGCGTAGCGCGTGTTGCGGGGCCCGAGCGTGACCAACGCGCTCACGCTGGATTCGCGCGTGGTGTCGACTCCGAACCATCTTTCCAGCGATCTGGCCGGAGAGATCGTGATTCTGAGCCTGGCCGACGGCGTGTACTACGGGCTGGACGCGGTCGGCGCCCATATCTGGCAGTTCCTCGCGCAACCGCGCACCGTGCGCGACGTGGTGTCCGACGTGGCCGACGCGTACTCCGTGGACCGCGCGCGTTGCGAAAGGGACGTGCTGGCATTTCTCGGCGATCTCTGCGCCCACCAACTCGCCGCCGTGGTGACGAGCGGCGCGGAGTGAACCCGCTCGCGCAACGGGCCCGGCGAGCGTGAGCGGCTTCGTAGGCATCGCATGCCTCGACGGCTCCCCGGTGGACCGGGCGCTGCTGGATCGCCTCACCTCCTCCCTGGCCTACTTCGCGCCGGACGGCGCCGCCGCGTGGATGGATGGTCGCATCGGCCTCGGCTTCGCCGAACTGCGGCGCGTCCCCGGTCCGTCGAGCGTCGACGCCGCGAAGCCGCCGATGCCTGCCTCCCACGACGGCAGGGTCTGGCTCGTGGCCGACGCCGACCTCGACGATCGCGGGCGGCTGGCAGTCGAACTCTCCGCGGCAGGCGTGCACGTTGATCCCGACGCGCCCGCCCACGATCTGATCCTCCACGCATATCGAGCCTGGGGCGCGGAGTGCCCGCGCCATCTCCATGGAGATTTCTCGTTCGCGCTGTGGGATGGCCCGCGGCGGCGCCTGTTATTGGTTCGCGACCGGTTCGGCGTGCGCCCGCTGTACTACGCCCGCACCTGGACGGGCGTGGTGTTCTCCAATGCGCTCGACGTGGTCCGGGCGCATCCCGAGGTGGCCACCGATCTCGATCCGGCGGCGATCGGCGACTTCCTGCGCATGGGCATGAATACGGATCTGCGCACGACCGCGTTCGCGGCCGTGCGGTGCGTTCCTCCGGCGCACGGGCTGGTGATCGCGGACGACACGACCGTGGAGTCCCGATATTGGGACCTTCCCACCGATGGGGAGATTCGCCACCGCCGAGTGGAGGAGTACGCGGATCATTTTCGCGACGTCTTCGAGTCGGCCGTGGCCGACCGGCTGCGGGGGGCCGACGACGTGGTGGTGCTGCTCAGCGGCGGACGCGACTCCACCGCCGTGGCGGCGACGGCGCGCGCCATCGCCGATCGCGCGACGCGCCCCCGGCTCCACGCGGTGACCGCCGTGTACGACTACGCCTTGCCCGATGAGGAGCGCACCTACGCGGCGCTGGCCGCTGCGTCGCTGCGCATTCCAGTGGAGTTCCTGCCGCAGGACGAGTACGGCTGGTTCGAGGACTGGGAGCGCCCTGACCTCTGGCGCCCCGAACCCACCGAATCCCCGGTGCTGGCTGCCGAAGCCGCGATGGTGGCGCGCGCCGCCACCCACGCACGGCTCGGGCTCACCGGCGACGGGGGCGACGCCGTGCTCCGCGAGAGCGAATCCCGGATCGCCACGCTCCTCCTGTCCGGGCACTGGTGGACCGCGATGGTCGAAATCGGCACCTACATGCGCTGGCACCACCGGATCCCGAGGCCAGGCATCCGGCGCCTACGGCAGCGGAACGCCGGCACGTTGTCGCCCTATCCCCCCGTGCCGCCGTGGATTCGGCCCGAACTCATCCGCCGGGCCGGGTTGCGCGAGCGATGGGAAGCGCTCGAGCGCGACGACGCAGCCGTGTGGCGCCGCCATCCCAGGCGGCCCGAGGCGTATGTGAAGACCCGTTCCGCCTTCTGGACGCGGTGTTTCGAAGAGGACCACGCGGGCGCCACGGGCATTCCGCTCACATTGCGCCACCCGTTCTTCGACGAACGCGTGGTGGAGTTTCTGCTCGCCCTTCCGCCGGTCCAGTGGCTCAACGACAAGGGCATCCTCGTCGTCGCGATGAGGGGGCGGCTGCCGGACGAGGTGGTGTATCGCCAGAAGACTCCACTCGTGGGTGATTCGTACGAGGTTGCACTCCGCACCGGAGGTGTTGGCCGGCCGACCGCGGCAATGTTCGATGAAACATCGCGCCAATTCATCGATCCGGACGCCCTGTTCAGCGTGACTGCCAACATGCAGGAAGTGGATCGGTGGGATTGGGTGCGTGCCGTGAGTCTTTCACACTGGTTGCGGCGGTTCTCCAGCGGGCGCGCGTTTCCCGCGTTCCAGATGCCCTGGCACGTCGAGGCCTGACCCTGACACCTCGCAGGCAACCACGGTTGGCAAGCGGTCACCCTTCGACTTCACGAATTTTCGCCGGGACGAGATTCGGACATTTTGCCCTGATTGTGTGGCAACGGAGCACGTCGACCTAGACAGGTTGCCACCTGCGCCATACCTATTCGTCATGCATTCCCGAGTAGTGACACCTCCTATGCAGCCGGCGACGAGCCTGCAGCCCATCGCCCCTGCGACCGCTGGTGACGCTACCCGCGCCGCGGAGTACGGTGCGCCGCAGTTGACCGTATACGGTCGCCTGGTGGATGTGACGGCGAAGGTGGGGCCTCAAGGCAAGAAAGATCACTCGGGCAGCCGCCGCACGGGATACTAGCCGGGCCGCGCGCGTCCAGCGCCGTGGCATCTGCCAAGTCGAGTACCAGGCAGCGCTGTCGGGCGCGGAGCACGCGCGGTATCCTCCCAGGCATCATGGCCGAGTCTTTCTCGCGCGCGTTCGGGCTGATTCTCGAGTCCGAGGTCCCGATTCCAGGCCTGCTCGATTGGCCGGCGGCGGCGCCGGACGTGCGGATCCACGCCGGCTTCCTTCCCGAGTGGATGGATGCCGCCGACGCCACGGGGCGCGAGATCTGGAGCGCGGGCGGAGATCCGGACCACGAATCAGATGCCGTGTCGGTGCGCGCCGCGGGAAACGACCGGTTCTTGCTGCTCGCCTACGGCGACGGGACGCGCTTCGTGGTCAGCCGGTCGGGCGATGAGATATGGTGTGCGTGGCCGAGCAATTCGACCCTGGCCACCGCCGCCACCTACCTCCTCGGCCCTGTGATTGGCCTGGTGCTGCGGTTACGCGACATCACCTGCCTCCACGCGAGCGTGGTGGCGATCGGCGGCGATGCGATCGCCATCGTGGGTCCCGCCGGACTTGGCAAGTCCACCACGGCGGCGGCGTTCGCGCTGCGCGGGTATCGCGTGCTGGCCGACGACATCGCGGCCATCGGATCGGCCGATGCCGGCTGGCACGTCCACCCGGCGGTGCCTTCGATCCGGCTGTGGGAGGATTCGGTGGAACTGCTCCTGGGTGACGCTTCGGCGCTGCCGCGGATGGCGCCGGGCTGGGACAAACGACATTTGGACTTGCGAGCCGTCGGCGGTGGGTTCCTGGCGGATGCGGCGGCGCCGCTCGCCGCGATCTATATCCTCGCCGAACACGATGCGGCGGGCGGCGCCGCACTCCCGCGGCAGCTCTCGCCCCGGGACGCGTTGATGGCCCTCGTTTCCAACACCTACGCGAACGTCCTGCTGGACGGGGCGATGCGGGCGGCGGAGTTCGTGGCGCTCTCGCGGCTCGTGTCCGAGGTCCCGGTTTGGCAGATCGCCGCCGCACGCGACGCCGCCGCGCTGGACACGCTGTGCGCGACGCTGGTGGCAAACCATGCCGCGCGCCGTTGACGACATGGAATCGCGTGGAAGCTGATCCCGCGGCGAATCGTCCCGCGCAGTTCGAACTCCTGCGCGCCCTGGCCCGCGCCGAGCTCGACGCGCCGGCCATTGACCGGCTCGCAACCGCCGCGGCGGGGCCCATCGACTGGGGCGCCCTTCCAGAATTGCTCGCGCGGCACGGACTCACGGTGTTCGCGGCGCGCCATCTGTCGCGCGTTCGCGATCGCGTGCCGACGGCCGTCTGGGACGTGGTGCAGGCGCAGGCCCACGGGGTGCGAGGCACCGCGCTGGCGATGACGGCGGAGATGTTGCGCATTCTCGAAACATTCGATGCGCGCGGAATAGCCGTGCTTCCCTTCAAGGGACCGGTGTTGGCGTGGCGCGCGTATCAGGACCTGGGCGCGCGGCCGTTCACCGATCTCGACCTGCTCGTGCATCCACGCGACGTCAGCGCCGCGGGCGCGGCGCTCGTGGCGCTCGGCTATTTGCCGGAATACGAACTGTCGGGCGCGCGCGACGCCTGGTTCCGGCGCGTCGACGGCGACTATCCGTTCGTGCACCCGGCCACCGGGCATCTGGTCGAGTTGCACGCCCGCGTGGCCTCGCGTCGATTCGGCGGCGGTCCTGCGACCGACGCGTTGTGGGCGCGGCGGGAGACGCTGACCATCGCCGGACGGCCGATCGCGGTGCTCGGGGCCGACGACGCATTCCTCGTGCAGGCGCTGCACGGCGGCAAGCACCGATGGGAGCGTCTGGAGTGGGTGGCCGCAGTGGCTGAACTGCTCCGGCGGCGCGGCGGCGATGTGACATCCGTGATGGCGGGGGCCGGCGAGGCGGAGCGGGCCGTGCTCCTGGCATGCGCCGTAGCCGCCGACTGGCTGGGGGCACCGCTCGCCGAGCAGATCGATGCACGCCGGCGACGCGATCCGGTGGTAGCCGCGCTGGCCACCGCGGCGTGGCGCCACGTGCTGGGCGGCGCGACCGACGGCGGACCCGGCGAGACGTCGGCCAAGCTGCGGTTCAACTGGCGGCTCCAACGCGGCATCCTGGCCCGCACGCGCTTTGCCTACCGCTGGGCGATGTGGCCCTCGCCGGAGGACTGGGAAACGGTGCGGCTTCCCGACCGTTTCTTCTTTGCGTATCGGGCGGTTCGTCCGATGCGCTTGCTGGTCCGCTACGGCGGACAGTTGCTGGTGCCGGCTCGAGCGCGGCATGGGTGATACGACGGCGAACGCGCTCAGACTGGCGCGCGAGGTACTGGCCACGCGGCGGCGGCGCGTGCTGTGGGTGATGATGCTCACGCTGTTCAACGGCGTCGCGCAGGGCGCCACCGTACTGCTGCTGGTCCCGTTGCTGCGGGAAGCCGGCGTTCCGGTCGGCCCTGGCGGGGCGGTGGGAGGCATCGACCGGCTCGTCTCGGGTGCATTCGCGGCGCTGCGGTTGCCGGCCACGCTGCCGGTGGTGCTGCTGGCGTTCGTGGCGTTGGCGTGGGTCCAGGCCATGCTCCAGCGCCTCGAGCTGATCGAGAGCGCGCGCATCGAGCAGCGCGTGGTCTACGACCTGCGCGTGGCGCTGTACGCGGCGATGCTCGGTGCGCGGTGGAGCTTCTTCACGCGCCGGCGCGGCTCCGACCTGGCGCACGCGATCACGCGCGATGCCGACCGCGCCGGCGCCGCGGTGTCGTACCTGCTGCGGGCGGCCAGCCAGGGCGTGGCGGCCATCGTGTATCTCGGCTTCGCCGTCGCCATCTCGCCGCTGGCCTCGCTGGTGGCGCTGACCGGCGGGGCGCTGCTCACGCTGCTGCTCCGCGGCACGTTTCGCTCGGCGCACGAGACGGGCGAGGAGATGTCCGATGCCTCCACGGACACGCTGGCCGTGGTCACGCAGCACGTGGAGGGCATCAAACTCGTGAAGAGTTTCGGCACCGAACGGCCCGCGCTCGCGGCGTTCGACGCGCTCGCCGCGCGCTCGGCGCAGGCGAATGTCGGCGCCACGCGGGCGCATGCCGAGGCGCACGTGGCGACCGCGGCCGGCGCGGCCACGCTGCTCGCCGTTGCGCTCTACGTGGCACTGGACTGGCTCCGGGTGCCGGCGGCAGCCACGCTCGTGCTGGCGTTTCTCTTCTGGCGTCTCTTGCCGCGGCTGCTCGACGTGCAGCAGAGCCTGCGCGACGCCGTCCACGAGTTGCCGGGCTACGAGATCGCCCGTCGGTTGCGCGACGCGTGCGCCGCGGAGCGCGAGGCGGACGCGCCGCGACACGGCGCGCCGGCCCCGCGAATGGTCGTGCGCCACGCCATCCAACTCGAGCACGTCACGTTCGGGTACGACGGCGGCGCTCCGGTGCTGCGCGACGCGTCGTGCACGATCAGGGCGGGCACGATCACGGGCCTCGCCGGACCCTCCGGCGCCGGCAAGACGACGCTCGTGGATCTCGTCCTCGGGCTGCTCTCACCGTCGGCCGGCAGGATCACGATCGACGGCGAACCGCTCACCGGCGAGCAGGTGGCGCGCTGGCGGGACGTGGTGGCGTACGTACCGCAGGAACCGCTGTTGTTCCACGACACGGTGATCGCCAATCTCCGCTGGGCCCGTCCCGACGCGACGGAGGACGAGGTGCAGCGCGCACTGGCCCAGGCGGCGGCCACCGACTTCGTGGCCCGGCTTCCGCAGGGGTTGCACACGGTGGTGGGCGACCGGGGCGTGCGCCTGTCCGGCGGCGAGCGTCAGCGGCTGGCGCTGGCCCGGGCCCTGCTGCGGCGTCCGGTGATGCTGGTCCTCGACGAGATCACGAGCGCGCTCGACGCTGAGAGCGAGTCGCGCATCCTCGACGCGATCGTGGCGTTGCGGGGCACGGTCACGACCCTGCTCGTGAGCCATCGCGCGGCCCCGCTACGACAGGCCGACATCGTCTACGTGCTCGACGACGGAACGATTCGGGTTCAGGTATCCGACGCCGTGTAGCCGTAGCCGTAGTAATAGTCGCCGTAGCGCCCGTAGCGCGGGGTCCTGGCGTCGGGGTCGTTGAGCACGGCGCCGAGCATGCGGCCGCCGACATGGACGATCTGCTCCACCGCGTGGCGCGCCGCCTGTCGCTCCGATTTTCCGGCGCGCACGACGATGACCACCCCGTCCGCTTGCACGCCCATGAGGGCGGCGTCGGCCGTCACGAGCACCGGCGGCGTATCGATGAGCACGACGTCGAAGCGTTCGCGGAGCGTGACCAGGAGGTCGCGCATGCGTTCGCCGCCGAGGAATTCGAGGGGATTGGGGGGAAGCGTTCCCGCCGGCAGAATGCTCAACCCGGCGATGCCCGACGGCCGGATGCCCTGTTCGATCGTGGCGTTGCCCACGAGCACGTCGGTGAGGCCGGGCTCGATGCCCAGTCCGAACACGTCGTGGACCCGGGCGCGCCGGAGGTCGGCGTCGATGAGCACCACGCGGCGGCCCTGCTGCGCGAAGGCGACGGCCAGATTGCAGACGGTGGTCGTCTTGCCTTCGCCCGCCGAGGCGCTGGTCACCACGACCACCTTGAGCCCTGGCTGCGACGCGGAGTACATCAGGTTGGTCATCAGCTTCCGGTACGACTCGGCGCTGGATGATCGCACGTCGTTCACCATCACGAGTTCGCTGCCCACCTCGTCGGTCACGAGCCCGCGCTGCGGCACGAGGCTGGGAAGGAATCGGTGGGCGGTGTTCCGCACGCGGGAGTTCCAGGTGTCGCTGCCCTCGCCCGCGATCTGCGGGATCAGGGCGAGCCCGGGCACGTGCATGACCGTCTCCAGGTCCTCCCACCGGCGCACGCTGGCGTTGAGCCGGTCGGTGAGGACCGTGAGCCCGACGCCGAGCAGGAATCCGAGGAAGGCCCCATAGGTGAGCTTGCGGCGGCGGCCGGCGCCGATCGATCCCGCCGGGAACTGCGCCAGGTCGACGATCTCCACGTCCCCGGCCTCTACCGCCTCGGAGATCTTCGCGATCTGCAACTCGTCGTTGAGCTTGTCCGACATCTTCTGGATGTTGTCGGCGTCGCGAAGCAACCGTTGCTCGGTCTCTTCGGACGACGGGATCGCGGCGATCTGATCGGCGCGCCGGTTCTGTTGCGACCGCACCGCGGCGATCTGGCCGTCGAGCACGGCCAGCTGGTTCTGCACCGCCGTCTCGAGCTGTGGCACGGTGGATGAGATGCGCGCATCGACCTGTTCCACGGCCGGGTGCTTGTCGGTGTGGGCGAACGCTCCCGTGGTGAGTGAGTCACGCGCGTTCTCGTAACGCATGAGGTCGGTGTACAGGCTGTTGACCGACGCGTTCCCGGATGGGTCGACGACGAACGCCAGTGTGCGCAGCGCGTTCAGATCGCCGCGCTCGTTGCGCTGCAGCGCATCGAGCAGCGTCTGATACGCGGTGCGCTGCTCGCGCAGCGTCTCGGCCCGCACATTCAACGCCGCCAGATCCGTCTGTTCGGTGGCGTACTTGTCCTTGGCGCTGTAGGCGAGGGCACCGCGCCGGTAGTCGGCGATCCTGGACTGCGCGATGTCGAGCAGGGAATCGGTGACCTTCAACTGGCTCTCGATGAACACCCGCCGCCGGTGCGACTGCTGGCGCGACGACTGCGCATTCTCCGCCTTGTACACCTGGGCCACGGCGCTCGCGACCTCCCGGGCCACATAGGGATCGTCCGTCGTGTACGAGATGTCGATGACCGACGTCATGTCGCGCGGCTTGGCGTCGAGCCCGCCCAGCACCTGGTCCACGGCGTCATCCCGCTGAACGATTCCCAACTTCGCCGACACGAACCCCGGCGAGTGCGGCATCGTGAACGTGGCGCCGGAGATCGTCACCGGCTTGCCGTAGTCGGCGACGATCGTATCGCGGAAGTTGTACACCACGAAGTGCGACGGCGAGAAATGGAATTCGAGCGTGGATGGCGGCGCCGTGGGGGCCACATGCACGTCGGCGAAGAACCCCATATAGAAGCCGGGGGTCTGGCTCTGCATTTGGAGTCCGAGCGAGTCCACCACGCGCTCGGCGATGATGCGGCTCTTGATGACCTGGACCTGCGTCAGGATGGGATCGGTATACCCGCCGAACCCACTGCTGTAGTCGGGCACGAGATTGCCGCTCACCGACGGGCCCTGGTCCTCCAATCGCACCGCGCTGGCGGCGCGGAACATCGGGAGGTCGTCACGCGTCCGGTACCACTGGTAGCCGACGGCCGCCGCCGTGGTGAGCACGATGATCCACCAGTACCGCTGCACGATCGTGAGGTACTGCCGGATGGGATTCGCGCCGCCGAGCGGAGACGAATCGGGAGCGAACGACGGGGGGAAGCCACCCATCGGGGGATAGGGGATCGCCGGTAGCATTCCGCCCTGCGACGGGCGGTGCGTTTCCACGGGTCTATGCTCTGCCACGGCCCCTCCGTCGGGAGCGCGACCCCGTCCCGGCCAGTACGCGCGTGTACAGGGCAAGAGTGCGCTCGGTCATGCCCTCCAAGGTATAGCGTTCACCGACTCGCCGCCTCCCCGCTTCTCCCAACGCGCGGGCGCGGGCCGGTTGGTCGAGCAGGGCGTTGACCGCGTCGGCGAGCGCCCCCGGGTCCCCGGGCGCCACGGTGAGTCCGGTGAGTCCGTCCACCGACACGCCGGGGACACCGGAGGGGATCCGGGTGTTCACCACGGGGATGCCGCTTGCCATCGCCTCGAGCTGCACGATTCCGAACGCCTCGCTGCGGAGGTGCGAAGGGAGGACGAAGACGTCCGCCGCATGGTAATACGGCGCCGTGTCCGGCACGTGGCCCAGAAACGTCACCCGGCCGGCCACCCCGAGCGCCCGCGCCTCCAACTCCAGCGCATCGCGCATCGGCCCCTGGCCGACCACCAGCGCGTGCGCCCGGATGTCGGGCATCGCGCGCATGAGGAATTCCATGCCTTTGTAGTACACCAGGCGCCCCACGGTCAGGATCACGCGATCGCCGTACGCCTGGCGGATCGCGGCCACGGCCGCGGCATCGGCAACGGCGAACTGCTCGGGATCGATCGCCATCGGGATGACCACGCACCGGTCGGCGTATCGGCCGAGCATCGGGGAGCTGTCGAGATACTCCTGCGAACTCACGATGATCGCGTCGGCGCGCTGCAGCACGGCCCGCACGATCGGCTCGTAGATCATGTTGAGCAGGCGCTGCTGTACGACATCGCTGTGATACGTGACGATCAGACGCCCGCGATGGCCGCTGAGCAGATAGCTGAGGAACGCCGACGGATTGGGATGGTGCAGGTGCACGATGTCGGCCTGGCTGTCCCGGATGCGCCACCGCAGTTCCGGGCAGATCGGGGCACTGCGGATCGTGGCCAGCGTCCCCACGCGCGTGACCGGCACGCCGGCGATCACCTCGTGGACGGTGCGCCGGGTGCGCGACGCCACCAACACTTCGAGATCGGCATGCGCCCGCATGTGCCGGCAGAGCCCCTCGAGGTGCGTCTCCATACCGCCCTCGTCGGGCGGATAGAACTTGCCCACCTGCAACACGCGCAGTTCAGCCACCGGCCACCTCGGCGTAAATGGCGGCCATGCGCGCCGCGCAGCGCTCCCACGTGAAGCCGGCGGCCTGCGCCGTGGCGGCGGCGGTTCGACGCCGCCACGTGTCGAGCGACTTCTCCCGCTCGGTGAGCAGCGCGCATACGGCGTCCACCCACTCGCCCACGTTCCCCACGGCGGCATACGAAGCCGCCACCGCCCCCACCTCGCGCAACACGGGCAGGTCGCTCGCCACCACCGGCGTGCCGCACGCCATCGCTTCCGCTACCGGAAGCCCGAACCCCTCGCGCTCCGACGGCAGCAGGACCAGCGCCGCGCGCCGGTACAGGTCCGCGAGCGCGGCGTGCGAGACGAACGGCATCACCGTGATCGCGCCGTCCAGCCCGAGCGCGTGCGCCAACGCGGCCTGTTCCCCGGTGAACGCGCCCCCCACCCGGACCAGCCGCGCCGCCGGGAATTGCGCCCGCACGCCGGCGAATATCCGGAGCAGCACGTCGATGCGCTTTCGCGGGATCGTGCTCCCCACGTGGAGCAGCGTCACCTCCGTTCCAGCGTCGGCCGGCGCCGTGGTGGCCGGCGTGAACGCGGGGTGCACGCCGAGGGGCACCACGACCAGCCCTTCGGTGCGGAGCCCGTGCGCGACCAGCGCGTCCCGGGTCGCGGCGCTGTCGCAGGTCACGCGCGCGGCGCGCTGGAGTCCGTCCAGAACGCGCGCTGTCATCCGGCGGAACAAGCGCGATCGCGGCTCGCGTTCGGGCTCCACCAGCGCCCGGAAGGCGTCGATGTCGTGACAGGTCACGATCGTCCGCGTCGCGGGAAGCTCATGCACGAGATGCGCATAGGTATGGTCCACGACATGATACGCATCACAACCGGCGGCATGGCGGCGGATCCACCGCGGGTACCGCCAATGCCGGTCGAGGTACCGGTTGGCGTTCACCGCCGAGCGGAGCCGTAGGGCCCGCGCCACCTGCGTCGGCCATCGCGGCATGGTGGTCCTCAGGCGCACCGGATCCACGCGCGGCGACGCCACCAACGGCAGGGCGCGCAGCAGTTCGTCGGCCACGAGATCCATGCTCGGCCATCGCTCTTCGAGGAGGTCGCACACCAGGCCCACGCGCAACGGCGGGCGGCCGGTCATCGGGGCGAGCAGACGAACCACGCCTGGCTGGCGAACTCGGGACCGAGCCACGACACCGGCGAGAATCGCGTCTCGACCACGCGGAACGCCTCGCCGACCCGGCGCCGCATGGCGCGCCAATTGAATCCCTTGTGCCCGTGATACCGATTGGGAAGTCCCGGCGCGAATTCCGTCTCGTACACCGGCCGGTCCACGGAGGTCTGCTCATCGGCGATGAGCATGCGGACGAAGTCGCGCACAGAATACGTCTCGCGGTGCTGGTAGTCGCTGTGCACGCGGCGGGCGGCGATCGCGCGGGCCGCCTGCTTCACGGCGAGCGGCAATCCCGTCTCCACCGGCACGCTGATGATCACGCGTCCGTCCGGCGCCACCAGCCGCTGCATGCGCGCCAGGGCCACGTCGACGGCGTCCGTGGGGCAGTGTTCCAGCACTTCGGTGCACAACACCACACCGAAGCTCCCCGCGGGAAGTGCCTGTGCCTGGTCGGCCAGCAGGAACCGCAGTCCACCCAGGTGCCCCCACCGTTCCGTGCATGCGGTCACGAGTCCGGGGTCGACTTCCAGACCCACCGACTCCGGAAACTGTTCGTGGGCCAGCGCCAGAAATGTCCCGTCGCCGCACCCGTAGTCGAGCAGCGGCCGTCCGGCATAGGGCGCGGCCAGCGCCAGCGCCATGTCGAACCGCCGCCGGTGGCTCCAGGACAGCAGGGAGCACCCGCCGAACAGTTGCTTCTTGGCGTAAGTCCCTGCGGCAAGTTGCTGGTCGTCGGATCGCATCAGGTACCGAGCAGTTGGTTGAAGAACATGAGGTGCCGGTTCGCCACCACCGGCCACGCGAACTCGGCCTCGGCCCGCGCCCGCCCGCGCGCGCCCAGCGTGCGTCGGTCGGCGGCGTCGGTGAGCACCCGGCCGAGCACGGCCACCCACCCCGCCGCATCCCGCTCGCCCACCACCAGTCCCGCATCTCCAATGACGTGTGGGATCTCCCCACTGTCACTACCGATCACCGGCACGCCGCAGGCGAACGCTTCGACGATCATGCGGCCGAACTGCTCTCGCCAGCCGGCGGTGGTCTGGCTGGGCGCGCACAACACGTCCATGACGCGGAGGTAGCGCGGCACGGCGTCGTGCGACACCCCGGTGGCCACGTGCACGTGCGGCGCATGCTCGGCGGCGAACCCGCGGAGCTCGGGCTCGAGCGGTCCGCCGCCCACGAACAGCGCGCGCCACGCCACGCCGCAGCGGCGCAGATCGCGCAGGGCGTGGAGCAGCAGCGGCAGGCCCTTGGCTTCGACGAACCGGCCGAGGTATCCCACCACGGGTGTGTCGTCCGCGGCCCAGCGCAACTCATCCAACAGCGCGGCTCTCGACGCCGCGTCAGGCGAGAACCGGCCCAGATCCACGCCGAACGGGATCACCGCGTGCGGGCGCTCGTGGTAGCCGGCGCGCCCCTCGAGCGTGGCCTCGACGGAGCGACCGAATGCGATCCATCCGCGCGCCCGCCGCATGCTGAATCGCTCGATCGCGCCGAACGGCGGCGGGTAGCGCTTGGCGATGTTCTGGAACGTGGCGTACACCAGCGCCGCACGGCGCGGCGATCGCCGGGCGATCTGCGCCGCCGAGAGAACGTAAGGCTCCTCCCAGCAGTGGATCGCGTCCCACTCCTGCGCCAGCAGCGGGCGGAGCGCCCGTCCGTACGTCATGACGTGGATCCGGCGGGCCCGATGCACGGGGATCACGCGCAATGTGGTGCGCTCGTCCGCATCGGCACGCGTCACGATCGGTCCGAGGTCACCCGGAAAGGCGTCCGGCGCGGCCACGGTCACCTCCCACGCGCCGTTCCCCGCGCGGGCGATGGCGTCGGCCAGCTCGCGGTTGCGGCGCACGCAGTACGAGTGGCCGATCGTCAGCAGACGCTTGGGCGCGGTCATGCCGGGCCTCGATACACGGGAGCCTCGCGCGCGAGGCGGCGCCAGCGACGGATGGTGGCCCACCGGACGGGCTTGCGCTGGCGGAGTGCGGAGCCCAGGTCGCGGGCCAGCCATCGCAGGATCGCGACGAAGCCCCACGGATCGTGCACGCCCCAGCCCCTGCGCATGCGGAAGTAGGCAAGCAGGCGCGCCGGCACGCGGAGGCAGAGCATCGGGAACGGGTCGTCGTAGAGCGACGCCAGGACGCCGTTGCGAACCGTGAGGTGCAGATACCGCCGCACGTCGCGTCCCGTGGGGTCGGCCAGGTGCGCCACCCGTGCATCCGGCAGGTACACCACGGCGAGCCCTGCGTCGAGCGCGCGCAGGCACAGTTCGCGCTCCTCGCCATTGATGATGAGTTGCTCGCGAAACCCGCCAAGCGCCACGAATGCCTCGCGTCGCACCAGATGCGCGAATCCGATGAACGACGCCGTGTAGCACGGGTAGGCCACTTGGGCCGGCTGCGCGCCGGCCGGCCACGGTTCGCCGCTCGCGTCGGATTGGGCGAACGCCACGGCGAACACCCCGGCATCGGCTGCGATCGTGCGAACCGCCGCGTGCACGGCGTCCCGTGAGATCACGACGGCGTCGTCGTCCAGACTCAGCACCCACGGCGCATGAGCGCGCCGCACGCATTCGGAGCGGGCCGCGGCCAGTCCGCGGCCCGGTTCGAACCGGATCATCCGGAGCTTGCGCTGGGCCTCGGCGCTCAACTGCGCGCGCACGCGGGGCTCCAACGGATCCGGCGACCCGTCGTCCACCACGAGCACTTCATCGACCATGTCGTCGATGGTCGCCAGCGACGCGATGCAGCGGGCCAGCGAATCGGGGCGTCCGCGGCTCGCGATCCCCACAGCGATCCGTCCGGGGTCGCTCACGTCGGCCCCCGCCGCATGGCGCGCGCCGCGGTGTACGATGCGAGTGTTCGCTCCGCCGTGCGCGTCCACGTATGGGCCAGCGCCAGAGGAAATGCGGCGCTGGCGATGCGCGCGCGGAGCGCCGCGTCGTCGAGCAGGCGCCGCATGGCGGCCGCCAGGTCATCGGCCGATCGCGGCCGAACGAGCAGTCCCGTCTCGCCGTCGCGGATCAGCGCCGGCGCGCATCCCACGGGGGTCGAGATCACCGGCAACCGCTGGCTCATCGCCTCGAGCACCACCATGCCGAACCCCTCATAGGTGGACGGCAGCACCAGCGCGTCGTGGGTCCGGTACTGGCCCATCACCTCCTCTTCGCTCACCCGCTGCAGCACGGTGACCTGGGTCCTGGCCTCCGGAGAGAACCGCGCCAGAACCAGCGCCTCCGGCATGGCCGCGCCGACGATCGTGAGGCGCGCCTGCGGCATGATCGCCGCGAGCCTGGAAAAGCCGTCCGCCAGATACTGTACGCCCTTGACGTCGTCCCACGTCCCGCAGAAGAGCATGCCCCGGCCGCGTACGGCCCCCGGCGGCGGCGCACTCTCCAGGAATCGTGACGACACGCCATGGGGAATGACGTCGACGGCCGCTCGCGGCTTCCATCCGCGGGCTGCCGCGAATTCGGCGTCGCCGGCGTTGAGCACGATCATCCGGTCGGCCAATCGGGCCGCCAGGGCCACCTGCGACAGCCGCGCCACCGGATACCACCATCGGCGGTGCCACCGTTTGCGGACCAACCCCGCCGCATGGTCCTCGAGCAGCCGTTGATAGTTGCGGTGTTCCAAGCCGTGCGAGCGACTGACGATCGCGACGTCATCGCCGGGAGTCAGCGCTCGGCGAAGACCGAGCACCGACCCTTCGGCGCTCGCGACGTCGATCACGTCGTAGCGCTTCCCAGATCGCCCCACGGCGCGCGCGGCCAATGCGGGAGCAAGCGCCCACCGCACCTTGGCGGCACGGGGCCAACTCCCGATCTCCGGGGCGAGCATCACGTCGCAGTCGTGGCCCAGGCGGGTTAGCTCCTCGCGCAGCTTGTAATACACCTTCGTCGACCCGAGACGGGGATCGTCGGCATAATCGCCCATGAGGAGGATGCGCATCGGCCGCGTACTCACGGGCGACGCAACCCGTGCATGGCATATCGCGCCCGCGCCTTGGCCGCTCGAAGGAACTGCACCACCCGTCCGCGACCCACCCTGCTCGCGTCGAACACGCGGTCCCGCAACGCATCGACGGCACCCGCCCCGGCGTCCGCCGCGCCAAGCGCCATGAACTCGGCGTGAAACGTGGACCAGAGGGAGAAGTACGGCCGGTCCAACGCCGCGAGATACCATGTGTAGTCGTCGTACGGACTGTCGCGCCACGGCGACTCATGCCGCTCGTGCAACACCAGTCCCTCACGATCCACGAACGCGGCATCGGAGTGGGTGAGCAGAATCGCCGTGTACACGTTATCCCACACCGGTTCGCCGGCGATGTACGCGCGGAATCGATGGCGGTGCCGGCCCCACCACCGGACGTCGAACGCGAACGCATCGACGCCGTATCGCATCTGGCCGATCGAGGCGTGGGTCTCCGGATCGAGGTCGGTGCGCACGAACGCATACCCGTCGCGCGGCGCCTCGTCGATGAGCGCAATGGCCGGCGGCGTGATCTCGATGTCGGCGTTCGCGAACAGAAAGTGCGAGCAGCCGCGCGCCGAGGCGGCGTCCGCCAGGATGTCGAGCATGTCCGGGACGATCGGCTTGCGCCGGCCGTCGCGACCGGTCACCGTCCGCGCATCGCGGCGCAACGTGGCCAGCGTCTCGATGCCGGGGACGTCGAATCGGCCGTCCGGCCACTGAAGATTCACGCACGGCGTGCCGCGAAGCGCGCGCAGGGCCGCGATCGCGCGGTCCTGCCGGCGACCGGCATCGCCTTGCACCGCATAGAAGTTCATTCCTATGAGAACGCTCATGCGGCTCCGCTCCGTCGGGCCAGCAGAGTCGCGATGGTGTGCGCGATCGCGAACCGCTGCGCGTACACCACCTGGCCGGCGGTGGCGATCCGACGGCGCGCGTCCTCGTCGTCCAGCAGGACGGTAACGGCCTCGCGCAGCGTGGTGGAGGTCGCGTCCGGCGCGAGCCACACCCCGTCGCTCGAACTCCACACGTCCTCCGTGGCCGCCCCAGCATTGGTCACCACCGCCACGCCATTGGCCAGCGCGGCCATGAGGGTCGTCCGCCGCCCGCTTGCCCCGTCTGCGTACGGCTGCAGCATCACGTCGCACGCCTGCAGACACACCGAGACGTCCGCTGGTGCGAGCTGCCCGGTCGCGGTCACGCGCGCACCCCATGCCGGCGCGTCCCCCGTCAGCCGCGCGGCGAACGCTTCGCTCCCCGAACCGATCAGACACACCCGGACCTCGGCATCCGTGCGCAGCAGTTGCGCCAGCGCCGGCGCCAGCATCGGCGTGATGAGCGCGCCGTACGTGCCAAAGTGTCCCACCACACGGGGCGACGTCACGGGCGCGATGCGGCGCCTCCACTCGGTCACGCGATCGGCATCGTGGACCACGGGAATCGCGGCCGGGATGGGCAACCATTCGAAGGTCAGGGCGCGCGGTGCATAGCGCCGCAGCCGCCGCGCCCAGGCGGTCGTGGACACGTAGGCCGAACGGAGGTCCGACAGCAGCAACATGGCCATGAGACGGTTCGCCGCCGCCAATACGTTGCGATGCAGCGGCCAGAGCCCGAACGGATAGTAGGGCTCGTGGAACATCACCCGGACGTCGTCGCGCGAGTGCCTGGCGCGCTGCTGCACCCACCGGCAGAACGCCACGTTCATACCGCGCGACCCGAACGCGTGCGGAACGTACTGCACCAGCAGTGTGCGGGGATCCGGACATGCGTCGAGGCCCTGCGTGAGCAGGGCGAGCCCGCGTTTGCCGAACACGTCCGGCAGCCGGTGCACGCGGACGCGCCCGTCGACGTCTCCCCACGCAGCCGCCGCCGGTGGTGCCCACACGTGCACGTCACGCCCGGTATCCGCCAACGCGCGGGCCAGCGTGGCCGTGTAGTCGCTCACCCCGCCCTGCTGCGGTGGGTACTCCCCGGTGATCAGATGCCACGTGCCGTTCATGCCGCCGCCCCGCGCGCGCCCGCGTCGGCCAGCACGCGCTCCACGCCGGCCACGTGCCGGTCGAGCGACAGTTCCTCCGCCACTCGGCGCGCCCCCGTTCGCATCGTCTGCAGTTCCGCGGGCTGTCCTTGAATGGCCACGAGGCGATCGGCCAGCCCGCGCTCCCCGTGGCCCGCCGGCACCAACCACCCGTTCACGCCGTCGCGGAGCCACGCCCGGATGCCTCCCACATCGAACGCCAACGCCGGCGCGCCGTAGGCGCCGCCCTCGAGCCCGGTGAGGCCGAAGGGTTCCGGCCACAGGCTCGGCACCGCGACGACCGACGCCGCAGCATAGAGCGCCTGCCGCTCGCCGGCGTCCACCCACCCTGGAAACGCTGCCGACACCCCGAGCGACGCGCTCAGGGCCTGCCACGCCTCGCGGCTCGGCCCGTCGCCCGCCATCGTCAGCGCGATCGGCGCGCGCACCTGCGCGTTCGCGCGCGCCACGGCGCGGATGAGCACGTCCCCGCCCTTGAGCGCCGTCATGCGACCCAGGAAGACCACGCGGAATTCCGAGGGGGCCGGCGCCGGATGTGGCGGCACCTCGGCCGCGAACAGCGGATTCACCACGATGCGCGATGCCGTCATGCCGTTGCGCGCATATTCGTCACGCATGTGGTCACTGGCCACGAGCATCGCGGCATACCGCGCGAACAACGCGTGCTGCGCGCGCGTCCAGCCGTACTGCTCGGCCAGCTTCGTCACGCTCCACTGACCGCAGTGCCGCGGCAGGTAGAGCACCACGCAGGCGGGGCCGAATCGGCGCCCGCACGCCACACGCCCGGGAAAGCCGTGCATCTTCTGGCCGCCGATGCAGGTGCCGAAATATCCGTGCATCATCTTCGCCACCGGCCACCGCTCCACCAGCCGCTGCTCCACCGACAGCGCGCGCATGTTGTGCGAGAACACTACCGTCGGGCGCCACCGCGCTGCCGCCGCCAACGCCGCCTCTTCACCAAGCTGGGTGACGCAGAAATGTGCCGCATCGGGTCCCACCGGTGATTCATCCGCCCGGCGCAGCGCGTCCAGATGGAGCAGCGCCACATCGTGGCCTCGCGCGCGCAGGGCCCCCGACACGGCCGTCAGATAGCGCTGGACCCCGCCCGCGTCGCCCACGCCGTCGTTCACACACAGGATGCGCATTGGTCAGTCCCGAACCAGGCGCATGCATTCGCCGTCCAGCGCCCAGGGATCGGATACCTCGCGCAGCGGCACTGCGCGCAGGCCTTGCGTGGCCAGCTCGGCGAGCATGTCGTCCACCGACAGTCCCATCGTGCGCCACGCCGCCGGGTGCATCTCCACGAAGATGCCCGCGTCTCGGCCCATCGCGGCGATCGTGGCCCGCGCCCCACGGAGGACCGCCATCTCCGCACCTTCAACGTCGATCTTGATGAGCCGCGGCTGCAGCCCCTCCCGCCCGCAGATCTCGTCGATTGTCGTCGTCGGCACGCGGATCACCGCCGACGCCTTGCCGCCGGCGGCGTTTCCAAGATGATTCGTCCCCTGAACGCCTTCGCTCACGAACTCCGCTTCGCCGATCGCGTCCGACACCGCGACCTGCATCGGACGCACGCATGCCTCGAGTCCATTCAACACGATGTGCTGGCGCAGGCCCTCGAACGCCGCCGGCGCCGGCTCGAACGCTAGCACGCGCCCCCCATCCCCTGTCCATTGCCCGAACAGGATCGCGTACGCCCCCACATTCGCGCCTACGTCCAGCGCCGCGTCCCCCGGCCGGAGCACGGATCGGAACGCTTCGTACTCCACGGGATTCCACGTCATGAACCGGAACGCGGGCGCGATGCGCACCACCTCGCCGTGCGGCAGCACGCTGCGCGGGCCACCGCCGGTCACCAGGCCGAGCGCGCGACGGTACCACCGCCGCACCACACGGCGCAGCGGGCCGTCGCCGATGAGCCGGCCGAGTCGCGTGCCCACGCGTTCCAGCCACGGCGGTCGGCCGTAGCGATCGCTGTGAGCGGCGGCGCGCCGCTCGTCGGTCATGCCGAGCCCGCCGCGGCGGTTGCTTTGACGTCGTGCACCAGTTGCACCAGACGCTCTGCGTACGCGTTCGGTGCGCACAGGCCCTCGATGCGATGGCGCGCCGCAGCTCCCATCGCCCGCCGCACGTCGGCGCGGTCGATCAGGTGTCGCAATGCCTCCGCCAGCGCCCGCACATCACCTACCGGTACGAGCATTCCAGTTTCGCCGGGCACCACCAGCTCGGGAATGGCATTGAGGTTCGTCCCGATGCTTGGCAGTCCCGCCGCCGCCGCTTCTTGAAAGACCATGCCGAACGCCTCGCCGGTCGTGGGTAGCACGAAGATGTCGGCCTCGCGCCACAACGCAAACCATTCCGGCGTGTACGACCGGATGCCAGAGCGCAGTTCCGCGCCCGGCGGGAGTCTGTCCGCGGTCAGCGGCCAGTCAGTCACCACGCGCAACTGCGCCACCTCACCGAGGTTGGCCGTGCGCCATGCATCCAGCAGATTCCACCCGCCCTTGCGCGGAAAGTCGCCGCCCATGAACAGCACGCGCGGCTGTCCCTGACGCGCCGCGCGCACCTGCCCCCAGGCGGCATCGAACCCATCCAGCGGCACCGGATACGGCATCACATGCACCCGGTCCGCACATTCGGGAAGCTCGCGCGCCAGATCCGCCACCGCCCAGCGCGATGTGGCCACGATCGCGCGCGCGGCGCGGAACACCGTGCGATCCCGGGCCGCGCATGCCGCGTACTGCCAACGCCTGAATCCCGCCGGTACTTCGACGCTCGCCAACCGCTGCGTGATGTCGATCGAGACAATCGACGGCGTTCGCCGCATGCGCCGCACAGACGCGAATGCCGTGGCCTGGGTGTGGAAGTGCAGCACGTCGGCGGCGCCGTGCGCGCGCTCGGCACGGGCGATCCGCCCCGCCGCCAGGTGTCCGGTGTACATCTCACGTCGCCAGCGGGCAAGCGTCAGACCGCTGACCATGCTCGCCGGCGTCGTGGGCCCCACACACATCACGCGTCTGACCACGCGCTCGCGCGTAGTCAGACCTTCGCTCAGGTTCAGCGGGACAGCGGTGAAGTCGGCGCGCGACGCCACCGCGCCGCCCACCACCCGCGCCACGGATGCATGGCCGAGAATTCCGCTGTTGACGAAGAACACGCGCATCGTCAGCCCGCGCCCGGCGCCGCGCGGCGGCCCCGCCCCATCTCGCGGACCATCGCGCCCATGGTGCCGGCAAAGGCCGCCGCGCTCAGCCGGCGGCGCCACGTCCCGCGGTGGCGGTCGTGCTCCCGGCGGATCGTCTCGTCCCACCGCTCGTGAAAGAGCAAGGCGTTGCGCAGCGCCGCCGCCTGACGTCGCTCCGACGGCGTGCGGTTGAGCGTCGTGCTCAACAGATGCTCGTACGCGCCATCCCGCTCGTATCCGTGCGTGGCGATCTTCCACCCGGCGCCCCGGATCCGATAGCACAGATCGGCCTCGTCCCATTCGGTCGGGCGAAACGCCTCGTCCAGCAGCCCCACCCGGTCCAGGCAGGCGCGCCGCACCACCCAGGGCCGCATCACCGCGTCCACTTCGTACAGTCGCAACCAGTTGAATGGCGCCGGTCCGATCGTGCTCTGCAGGCGCCGCCAGTCGATCGAATCCTCGAACGTCCGGACGGGCGCGTCGTACGGCAAGCAGCGCAGGCCGCGACTCAGGCTCAACAGCCCCAGCTCCGGATACGCCGCGAAAGCAGCGATCAACTCCGGCACGAACCACGACGCGCCCAGGAACATGTCGTCGTGCCAGCTCATGATCAGCGACGCACGCGCTTCGCGAAATCCGCGGTTCGTGCACATCAGTTCATGCACGTTGTCTTCGTGCAGCACGCGCACCGCGATCGCGCCCCAATCCGTTCCCGCCACGCCCCGGAGATACTCCACCGTCCCGTCGGTGCATCCGTCCTCGATCACCAGCAGCTCCACCGGCTGGCGCCGCGCGAACCGTCTCCAGGCCTCCAGGCAGCGCGCCAGCACCGGCCGGTTG
Source organism: Gemmatimonadaceae bacterium (assembly GCA_035533755.1). NCBI lineage: Bacteria > Pseudomonadati > Gemmatimonadota > Gemmatimonadia > Gemmatimonadales > Gemmatimonadaceae > Gemmatimonadaceae bacterium. The sequence goes on along the minus strand of DATLTC010000062.1, from coordinate 65,350 downwards.
TCATGCGTGGCGACGATCACCGACAGCGCGGGAGACACCGCACCCGTTCCCATCAGGGCACCTGCGCGTACGCCTGAAGGTGCAGGGCCAGCGGCGTCCGCGTGCCACCCGGCAGGGCGCGCGACAGTCCGTACGCCGCCACCCGCAATCCGTTGACCGCCGAGCGCTTCACCCACCCGGCGTCTCCCGGTTGGACGATCTCTGGCGCCGCCGGGCCGACCTCCACATGGGTGAAGCCTGCCCGCTCCAGCGCGCGCGCCAGCGTGCGCGGCGAGAAGTGGTTCACGTGCACGAGGTTGTCCGCAACCGTCGCCCGATACCCAGGAGTCACACGCGCGCGCACCGTCTCCTTCCACAACTGCACCGGCCCGTTCGGGACCTTCACGGCAATCCAGCCGCCCGGCGCGAGCACGCGCCGCGCCGCCACCAGCGCCGATACTGGATCCGGAATGTGCTCCAGCACGTCGATGAACGTCACGGCGTCGTACCGGCGGCCGGCCTCGGCCAGCGTGCTGGCGTCGGCGCGGTGCACGGGGAGCCCCGTCGCCGCCGCCGCGAACGCCGACGTCTGCGGATTCAACTCCACACCCTCCGCCGTCCAGCCGAGGTCCCGCGCCATCCGCAGCAGCCGCCCCACGTGCGCGCCGAGATCGAGCAGCGCGCGCCGTGCCGGCGGCAACCGCCGCCCGAGTTCGCCGAGCACCGAACGGAAGATCAGGTCCTTGTAGCCACTCGCATACTCGTGCGCCATCCAGTCTTCGGACCACCGCTGGTCGTACATCCGCGCGAAATATCCCGGCAGCGCGGGCAGCGCCGCCGGCTGCGAGAAACCGCAGGTGGCGCAACGAACCAGCGCCACGTGTTGACCGGTGTACGCCGCGAGCGGTGGATCCTGATCCACGTAGGTGGAGAGTTCGAACACGGCTTCGTGCACCGGCCGCAACTCCCTTCCGCCACACACCCAGCACGCGGTCAGCGGTTCGAACATCGGCGACGATGGCGTCACGCGGCCCCCGCTGTTTCCATCGCCTCGACGATCCGCGCGCCCATGTCGTCCCAACTCCACGCGCGCAGCTCCGCCGACAGGCCGAGGGCGCGATCCGCCCACGCCCCCCGCGCATCGCGCCACCGCCGCATCGCGTCGGCCAGCGCGTCGCCGTCTTCCGGCACGGCCGGCTGCAGCGCTTCCAGCCCCAGGAGTCGCTCGGCGACGCCCGCGTTCGCGTTCACGATCGCGGGCAGCCCGCAGCACACCGCTTCATGCACGGCGAGCCCATAGGCTTCGTACCGGGCCGGCGCGACGATCGCGTCACACGCCCACAGCACGGCGCGCACGTCGCGGGTGAATCCCACGAACCGTACCCGCGAACCGAACCCGGCACGTGTCGCCCGGTCGCGCCACGCCGGGAGTTCGCGCCCGCTCCCGATCACGGCCAGCCGCACGTCCCAACTCGCGTCACGGGACAACGCCTCCCAGGCGCGGAACAGCACGTCGAATCCCTTGCGCCGATCCCCCAGCGCCCCCACGAACGCCACCGCGGGCACGTCGTCGTTCCATCCGAGCGCGACGCGCGCCGTGCGGCGCTCCGCAACCGTGGGCGGCCGATGATACGCGGCGTCGGTGCCGTAGTACACCGTCTGGATCCGGCCCCTCGCCACGCCTACGCCGGCCACCAGATCCTGCGCCGTGCGCTCGGAATTCACGATCACCAGACGCGCCTGCGCCAGCGCCGCCCGCTCCTCGATCACGAATCGGCGGTGCATCCACGCGCGCAGCATCCGATCCACCGGCGACGTGGCCACTTCGGGAGCATGTCCCGCATGCACGTAGTGCACCCAGTTGGTGTCGGGACTCGCGCAATTGCCACCGTTCACCACCTGGCGCCCTCCCTGCGCCCGGCACGCCCGCCCCCACCGCGCGCCCGCGCGCGCCAACAGCCGCGCGCCGAGCAGATAGGAGTTCAAGGGTTTCGCCACCCGGTGCATCACCACTCCCGGCATCGCCAGCAACTCGGCATCGGCGCGATGCGCCACCAAGTGGACTTCGCCGCCCCGGCTCGCGAGATGGCGTGCCAGATGGAAGTTGGCCACGTCCATGCCGCCCGTTCGGACGAAGTCGCCCGTGACCAGCGCGTAGGGCTTCACGCCTGCGGAAGCGGAAGCGGCGGCGACATGTCTCGCCATGCCTGCGTGCGCGCGGCCGCGAAAACCACGCCGTTCAGTAGCCAGAACTCCATGCCCGTCTGCGACAGGAACACGGGATACGAGAACGTCAGCGCGCACGTGCCCACCGAATAGCCCAGGATCACCGAGCCCCACAGTGAGAGGGTGGGATCACTCATCGATCGCCATCGGGCAATCCGCAGCGTCGTCAACAACGTCAGCAACAGCGCCGAGACGTACGCCAGGATGAGCGGCGCTCCGCCATCCAACACCCACCCGCTCCATTGGATCTCCGCCCAGAGCGGCGGATTCGGATCGGACTTGTCACCGAAGTACCCGTTCATCATCCCCCACCGACCGATCCCTGCCCCTAGCGGGTATTCCGGCAGCAACTCGTTGAACGCCTGGCTCAGGAACCCCCCGCGATTCTGCGCGTACACCTGTTCCGGCGTCCCCGCCGTGAGCGTCCCCAGCCGTTCTTCCACGCTGCCCCGCGCCAGGGACACCGCGCTCCGGAAGCTTCCCACGAGTACCACGACCAGCACCACGCTGAAGGCCGATAGCCGCTTGTAATCGCGGCGCAGCGCCAGAATGGCCGTCACGCCGACGATGCTGACGCCCGTGATCACCATCATCGCCCGCACCTGTGACAGATACAGGCACATCAGGCCGAGCAGGATGCTCCCGATCGCCGCCATCGACAGCCATCGGCGCTGCGTCGTGAAGAACATCCCGATCCCCAGCACCACGGCGTAGAACCCTGAACTCGACGCGCCCCCTGGCACGTCCGTCAGCCCCATCGGTCGGAAAACGCGGATCCCTCCGGACGTCGTGATTTTCAGGCTCTCCACGTAGCCGTGGCCCAGCGAGAGGATCACCGGCGAGACGTTGGGTTGGAAACGGCCCGGGTAATACACCTGGAGCACGCCCACCACCGATCCCACGGTGTGGAACAGCCAGAGAATCAGCAGCACGTCTCGCAACGTCTTCGTGGCCACGGTCAACCGCGGCACCCAGAACAGCGGGGCCAGAATCGCCACGTAGAGCCCCACCTGCGCCAGCGCGGCGGGCAGCGCCGCCGCCGTCGGGTTGAATACCGCCAGACACAGAATCACGACCACGATGAGGGCCGCGGTCCGCGCCGGGTGCCCGCCGGATCTCCCGCGCACGAGGACGAGAAACACCAGGCTCGATCCGAACGCCGCCATCCGGAACATCATCCGCATGCTGCCCAGCGGACTGATGATCGCCAACTGCGAGACTACCTGGATGATGATGAACCACCGAACCCAGAAATCCGCTTCGCGCTCCGCGGGCGCCAGAACCACCGCGCGGCCCTGGCTCGACATCATGGCCGGCGATGCCGGCATCGTCATCGCGCCCCCACCGGTTTGCGCGCCACGATCGCCACGTTGTCCGAACACCCGCGCGGCCAGAAGGCGCCGAGCGCACGCGGGTAGTGCCGGCCCGTGAACGGCAGCCGCCCCTCACCCGAGTACCGCACTTCCGCCTGCGTCAGCCCCGCTTCGCCCGCCAGCCGCCGCAGATCGACTTCGAGCAACGCCGTACGGTGCGCCGGATACGAGGCCTCCTGAAACGCATTGAACCCGTTCTTCAGCACGAGCGTCAGCTTGCTCAATACGCTGAGCTGATTGGGCGTCGTCACCACCACCCACCCACCCGGCGCTGCCAGCCGGGCCAACTCGCGCATGAATGCCCACGGATTTTCCAGATGCTCGATCGTCTCCACCGCCGTCACCACGTCGGCGCACGCCGCCGGCAGCGGAATGCCCGGCCGATCCAGATCGTGCGCCACGAATTCGATCGCCCCATCGAGCCCCTCGTAGCGCACCGCATCCACACCCAAACACCGGGCGAACCGCCCCTGCAGCCGCGACCAGAGCAGCCCCGTGCCGCATCCGATGTCCGCCAGCACGCCGCCGCCGGCGTGTCGCTCGCCCACGAGCGCGTCGACCATGGCGTAGATGGCGTCACCGCTCGTGCCGAGCGACTGCCGCGCGCGCGTGTCCAGATCGGGCGCCGTTCCGCTCATGCTTCCGACTTTCTCCGGATCGCGCCCATCAGGACGTCGTTGAGCTGTTCGAGCCGCGCCGCCGGATCGCACAACGCGCGGGCCCGCGCCGGACCCGCCGCGCCCATGGCTCGCCGGCGCGGCACGTTCTCGATCAGTCCCCGCAAGGCATTCGCCAACTCGTGCGGTTGCTTCGGCGGCACCAGAATGCCGCACGATTCGCCGGCCAGGATTTCCGACGGTCCGCCCATGTCCGTGGCGACGACCGGAATCCCGGCATACAGCGCTTCGATGATCGCCACGCCGAATGGCTCCGCCTGCGCGTTGGGTTGGCAGAAGACGTCGGCACCCGCGAGCACCCGCGAAATGTCGTCGCGCTCCCCGAGAAACCGCACACGGGTGCGAACCCCGCGCGATACCGCCAGCGTGCGCAATTGTGCTTCATACGCGCGTTCCGATGCCCGCTGCACGCCGCCCACGATCCAGCACTCCCAGCCCGGCAGATCGCCGAGGAAGCCGAGCGCGTGCAACAGCAACGCGTGTCCCTTCCACCGCTCGAGCCGGCCCACCTGCACGATGACGGCCGTGTCCGGCGCCACCCCGAACTCCGCGCGCATCTCGGCGCGCGCCGCGGGCGGCGCCACGGCGGCCGACACCGGGCAATACACCATCGCCGATGGCGCGCGCGGGAAGACGGTTGGGACCGTGCGCCCGGTATACGCGCTGTTGTAGATCACGACGTCCGGTTGCCGCAGCCGCGCCCACCGCTCCGTCCAGTGGCTGCCCCGCACCGCGTCATGGAGCCAGAATCCCACCGGAAATCCCGCCCGTCGGGCCGTCGGTGAGAAAATGGAGTACGACCACGCCGAATGGCACATCACGAAGTCCGGCTTCGTCTCCGCGAGCAGCGCCCGCAGCGCCCGTCGCGCGCGCACGATCGTGGACGGACGGCTGGCCCGCACGCCGCCGAGCAGATGCACCGGCATCCCGCAGGCCCGGAGCTCGCGCGCCAGCCGGCCATCGAAACACAGCGCGAATTGCGCGTCGAGCGCCGGGAACGCGGCCCGTTCGCACGCCAGCGTCACGAGCATCGCCTCGACGCCGCCGTAGAGGTTGCCGCTATAGACGTGTAGAAGTTTCATGCCGACCGCCGCTCCTTCCCCGCGCTCGCCACCGCGGTTCGATAGATCGGAACCATCGCCGTGCCCAGTCGATCGCGATTGAATCGCAACTCCGCGCTCCGCCGCCCAGCGGCCCCGAGCCGGCGGCGCAATGCATCATCCACCACCAACCGCTCGATCGCTACCGCCAACCCACCCACGTCGCCGGGTACATGGGTCAATGCGTCGACCTCCGCATCGACGATCTCCGCCGCACCTCCAGCCGCGCTCGCGATCACCGCTCGACCGCATGCCATCCCCTCCACAATCACGAGCCCGAACGGCTCCGGCACCGTCGTCGCATGCACGATCACGTCCAGCGCCCGCATCGCCGTGGCCGGTTCGCTCACGAACCCCGTGAATCCCACCCGTGCCTCGATGCCGAGCTCGTGGCTCATCTGCCGCAGAGTGTCCAGTGAGACTTCGCTGCCTCGCGTTTCGTACAACGATCCGCCCACGACATATGCACGCAGTGGCAGCTCCTGCGGAAGACGCGCGATGGCCCGCAGAAACACGTCGTGCCCCTTGAACCGCCCCAGCGTCGCCACGAGCCCCACGCGGACGGTCGACGGCGGAGCTGGCGGCAGACCTGCCAGTCCATCGAGATCGGCCCGCGGTCCATCGGGCCGGAACGCGTCGACGTCAACACCATTCAGCACCACAGCCACCGGCGACCGCCCGCGCCAGTATGGCGCCATGTCCCGTGCCACGCTCGGCGATACCGCCACCGCGGCATCGCAGTCCCGTGAAACACGCCGCATCGCCCGCGCCATCATCGGACGCGACGACACGTAGTCATGTAGGTGCCACAGCAGCGCCGCCGAACGCGGGCGGCTCCACGCGCCCATCACGTGCATCTTGTACCCGTTGGTGTGCACCACATCGGGCCGCAGGCGCTCCAACGCACGCCGGAGCCGGCGTCGATAGCGCGCTACGCCCCCTGCCGCTCCCACCGCGCGCGCGCCCAACGCCAGCAGTCGGAACAGATGCCCCCGCGTAGCCGAGTCGCCCAGCCTCGCCACGCTGTTCGGAATCGGCACGACTTCGGCGCCAAACCCCAACGCGCGCGCGCGCTCCACCAGCGGACCGTCGCGCGGCGCGACGAGCATCAACGTCCACGCCGGTTGATCGGCATGCACGCTCTGCATCACGTCCAGCAGGCAGCGTTCCGCTCCGCCAAGCTGGGCAGTTCCACTCAGGTAAACGATGCGCACGCGCCTCGGTCGATAGGCCGCGAGATGCAGCAATCCAGAGCGACTGTCGCCGAATACAGCCAAAAACAAATGTTTTCGTGCTCTGGATCGCCACTTGCACTCTGCCCGAACCCAATCGGCCCCGGGCGAGTTACGGGACTAGAGATATAATGTCCGCTACCGTCCAGAGCCAATACAGACTTTAGCGTTTCGGCCCCCCGTTCGGCCCCTTATCTTGCGGTGGATGGCCCACATACCCACCCGCCGGTCCCTGGCATCTCGCACCACCAGGACGCTCGCCACCTGGTGCGTCCTCTCAGCTGCGTTCAGCGCCGCGAGACTGGACGCGCAAGTGGCCGGCACCGCCCGCCCATCGGCCACTCACCTTGACTCGCTTCGGCGCATCTACCGCGTCCAACCCGCGCCGGTGCAGCAGATCACCGTCGCCACATTTCTCGGCGCGCCCGGCAGCAGCCTCGGCTCACCGGCCGCGTCCGGCGCTGGCGGCGGCGACTACTTCATGGGTGCCGGGTTCCAGGGGCGCACGCGCTACACCAGCCGTCCCGACGGCGGGCTCGGCGTCGGAACGGGGTTCGGCGACCCCGAGGGCGGTCTCGCCCTCGAGGTCGCCCTCACGTCGTTCTCGTCCGTTCGCCACGCCCCAATGTCCATCGGCGGCCTCAGCTTCAAGATCCACCATCGCGATCCGCAGCACCTGCTGCTCTTCTCCGCGGGGATCGAGAACGCGATCACCTGGGGCAACACCGACGGCGGCACCAGCGTCTTCGGAACCATGGGGCGCGTGTTCATACTGCGCCCGGCGGAAGATGCGCCGCTCGGCGTGTTGACTGCCTCGATCGGCATCGGTAATGGCCGGTTTCGTCCCGAGGCCGACGTCCGTGCCCACCGTTCTACGGTCGGCGTGTTCGGTGGCTTGGGCCTGCGCCTCATCCCAGCCGTCGCCGCGGTCGCCGACTGGACCGGCCAGGACCTCGATGCCGGGCTCACGTTCACGCCCTTTCCCGGACGCGGCATCGTCGGATCCATCGGGTTTGCCGACGCCACCCGGCACGCGGGCAACGGTCCGCGCTTCATCATGAGCATCGGCTATGGGTTCAACGCCCATCGCGACAATCGTACGCTGTCCCCGGAGGATCTCCATGCGGTGTACAGAAGCCCGTAGGCCACGGTCGGCCGCGCTGACGGCGTGCGCGCTCCTCACGCTGCTCGCGGCGCCGGCGGCCGCGCAGGGCGCCAATCAGTCGGATGTGAGCGGAATCTCGATCACATCCAGCAGTATCGTGAGCCCCGTGTTCGGCGTCTCCGTGGGCGGGGCCGTGCGCGTCATCACCTTCGTCACGCCCCAGGTCGCGCAGTCGTATCAGGAAACGGCGGCGCGCGTGAATGCGCAGTTGAGCTCCCAGTCCTTCGCCGGGACGGGCGGGTACCGCCCCCCACCGGCCACCCAGAACCTGTTGTACGAGGTCACGGCCGGGGGCAGCGCGAGCGGCCAGGCCGCCGCGCAACTGCTCACCATTCTCACCACGGACAACGCCTCACCGCAGGCAACGGCCAACGCGCAGGCCTTCGTGGAGTCGTTCCGCGGCCTGCTCGTCAAAGGGATCGCGATGGACACGCGCTTCTTCAACTCCCTCACGGCCACCCAGCTCGCCAACAGCGTGGCCGCCTACAACGCGTTCATCGATTCCAGCAGTGAATCGTTCCTGACGTCGCCGCCCGCTGAATTGCCGGCCATCCACGACATCCTGGTGCAGCTCACCGGACGATGATCATCCGACGGCCGCGCCTGATGGGCGCGGTCGTCGCCGGGTTCAGGGGTGCTTCGCGAGGGCGATGATCAACCCGATCGTCTGCAGCGCGGTCAGGGCGTTCTGCCAGCTGAGCCAGGTCATGGTCTGCTGCGGCACGATGATGCGATCGCCCGACTGCAGCAGAATGCTCAACAACGGGGCGCCCGTTTCCTCCGCCTGTTTGGCGTCGAGGATCACGATGTGATCGTCGCGAATCAGTCGAACGCGCGTCAGATCCGCCCCGGGCGTGGGCCCGCCCGCCTGGCTCAGTGCATCGAACACCGACTGGGTGGCGTCCACGGCATACAACCCGGGACGCGCCACCTGGCCCAGCACGCTGACCCGGAACTGCAACGACACGATCGCGACGCCATTCGTCGTCAGTGAACGGTACCGGTCACGCACTTCGTTGCGGACCTCGCTCAACGGCTTCCCGGCCACGTGCATCTCGCCAAGCAGGGGAATGGCCACGATGCCCGAGGTCTCCACCTGATAGTCCCCCGAGTATTGCTGCTCGGGCCACAGTTTGAGTCGCACCACGTCGCCGGGACGAAGAATGACGTCGGTCACGGCGTGCGGTTCGGGCACGGGATTCTGCGCGCGCACGCGGGCGGGCAGCAGCGCCAGGCTCACGGCGGCGACGATGAGGCGGAACGAGCGAGACATGGGCGATCGGGATCGAGGAAAGCGCTCCCCAGTATAGCACGTCATCCGGGTCTCTCGCGACGGTGCGTTTGTCCGTGCGCCGCAAGCCAGAGCGCGCCGCCCGGAAGGTCGGCGTCGGCCCAACGGGCCCGGAGGCGCGCCGGGGGCTCGGTCACCGGTTCGTCGGTGAGTCGAAACGTTCCCCAGTGGATCGGCAGCAGGGTCGGCGCCGGCGCGTCAGGATGCCCGCGGCTCAGATCGCCGTACGCCTCCAGCGCGTCCTCCGGATTCATGTGCACGCTCCCCATGAACCAGCGCGGCTCGTACGCGCCCACCGGGAGCAGCACAAGGTCGAACGGACCATGACGTTCGGCGATCTGGCCAAACTCTGGGTGGTACGCCGTGTCGCCGGCAAAGTACACGCGCCAGCCGTCGTTGGCGATCGTCCACCCGCACCAGAGCGTCTTGCCTCGATCCCATGGGGTGCGCGCACTGAAATGGCGCGCCGGCACACACGCCACCTCGGCGTCCGCCACGCGGTCGGTCGCCCACCAGTCGAGTTCGTGCACCTGCCGCACCCCCCACCGCCGCAGCAGGCGGGCCACGCCGAGCGGCGCCATCCAGACCGCCTCCGCATGCCGCGACTGCAGACCCTTAACGGTTTGCTCATCTAGATGGTCGTAGTGATTGTGCGAGATCAGCACCATGTCGACCGGCGGCAGCGCGTCCAGCGCCACCGCCGGCGGCACCACTCGCGCCGGTCCGGCCCAGGAAAGCGGACTCGCCCGTTGGCTCCACATCGGATCGGTCAGGACATTGAGACTCCCGATCTGGAGCAGTGTCGTCGCGTGGCCCACCCATGTGGCGGTCAGCGTTTCCGGGGCCGCCCGCGGCCGGTCGAACGAGCTCGCCACCCGTGGCAGTGTTCCCGGAAGCAGCGGCGGCACCGGTGGCTTCGCCCGCCGCTCGCGCCGCCAACGCATGAGCTCGCCGAACCCGTGCGCCCTATCCCCGGGCCACGGGTTCTCAAAACGGCCGTCCGCGCGGCGGTGCGCCGGCCGCGCCGTTTCCCGGATTGCTCCGCTCATGCTGCCCTCCCTTCCCATCGCGTCGCCAGGAAAGATACGCCGACGCGATCGGCCCCATCACCGGCGGCCCGGCGCGGAGTCGACCACCGGCCGGGCCGCGCCCTTCCGTTTGCCGGGTTCCATGCGCCAGCTTGTCCCACATCCCCGCCCAAGGTTTCGCCCATGAACCGCCTCCTCCTGCTGTGTGCGCTCGCAACCGCCTGTGCGTCGCAGCAGCCGCAGATGATGTCCCCTGTTCGCATCGATCCCGTCGCCACCGCCGCCGCGATGGCGGGCGCCGGCACCTCGGTGCGCACGCTCGCCGACGATCCGTTCACGCGCATCGATCACATGTGGCTGCCCGCGCCCAATCGATACCGCAGCGCCGACGGCCAACCCGGCCCCGCCTATTGGCAGCAGCGGGCCGACTATCGCATCGACGCCTCGCTCGATACCACCAACCGCACCGTACGCGGCCACGTGGCCATTCACTACACCAACAACTCCCCCGACACGCTGCGCTTCGTGTGGCTGCAGGTCGATCAGAATCTCTACGCTCCGGGAAGCAAAGGATCGGCGCTCTTCACGCCCGATTCTCGGTGGGGCGTCCGCGGATTCGAGGGCGGCGACGCGCTGTCCGATCTGCGAGTGGATGGGCAACCGGCCGCCGGACACGTCGATGACACGATGATGCGTATCGATCTCGACCGCCCCCTGGCGCCTGGCGGCGACACCGCGAACATCGCCATGGATTTTGCGTTCCGCGTTCCCGACCACGGCTCCGACCGCATGGGACGCGACGGCACGCTCTACGAGATCGCGCAGTGGTATCCTCGAATGGTCGTGTACGACGACGTCCGCGGGTGGAACACCGACCCCTATCTGGGCCAGGGCGAGTTCTACCTCGAATACGGCACCTTTGACTACGCCGTCACCGTCCCCGCGGGCTACACGGTGGCCGGCAGCGGCATGCTGCAGAACGACAGTGAGGTACTCAGCCCCGCCGAGCGGGAGCGCCTTGCCCAGGCCATGCGCACCGAGCAGCAGGTCAGCGTCATCACCCGCGACGAAGCCCGGGCCCGCGTCACGCCGGGCACCAGGACCTGGCGCTTCCACGCCGACAGCGTGCGTGACGTGGCGTGGGCCGCGGCGCCCGATTTCCGTTGGGATGCCACCAGCTGGCACGGCGTGCGCATCCAGGCCTTCTATCAATACCCCAAGGCCGGTAGCGCCTGGGAAACCGGCGCCGAACAGACCCAATGGACCATCAAGACATACTCGCAACTGTGGTACCCATATCCTTACCCCAGCGCCACCTCCGTGGCCGGGCCGGTCGGCGGCATGGAATATCCGATGTTCGTCATGGTGCACTACGGCACCGGCCAAGCGAACTCCACGTTCGGAACCATCGATCATGAACACGGCCACGAATGGTTCCCGATGATCGTCGGGTCCAACGAGCGCCGCTATGCCTGGCAGGACGAGGGCTTCAACACCTATCAGAACGCCTTCTCCAACGAGCGCCGCTACCCCGGCACGAGCGCGTTCGCCGGATACATGCAGAGTTGGCGCCAGGCCGTTGACCAACGCGTCGACGTCCCCCTCCTCACCCCGCCCGATCGCATCGACGCCCGCGCCCTCGGCGCGATCGGATATCGCAAGCCGGGCGCCGTGCTGCTCGCGCTCCGCGACAACGTGATCGGACGCGAAACCATGGACCGCGCCATGCGCGAGTACGTGCGGCGATGGGCATTCAAGCACCCGACCCCCGCCGATTTCTTCCGCACCGTGGAGAATGTCTCCGGCGAGGATCTCAGCTGGTTCTGGCACGCCTTCTGGTACACCACGGATGTGCTGGACATCGGCATCGACCGCGTCGGCATGCGGACCGTCGACGGCCAGCGCGTGGCCGACATCACCCTCACCAAGCACACGTCCGTTCCGTTTCCGGTCGCGCTTCGCGTGAAGTACGCCGATGGCTCTACGCAGGACTTTCGCTTCCCGGTGCAGGTCTGGAACATCGGAGATCACTACACGGCCTCCATTCCGGCCCGCGGCCAGGTGGTGGGCGTGCACCTCTGGCCCGATCCCGATGTGCCCGACTGGAACCCGGCAAATGACGTCTGGGGCGATGCGCCGGCGGTTGATGCCGGAATGCCGTCTACCGGCGGAGGACTGGCTTACCCCATCGGCTCCAGACCGTGACCCGACAGGTGTAGCACGCGTCTCCCGCGCGGACTAGATTTCGGGATTGTGCGCCCCCTGGCCCGCATCTCGGTGCGGGCACTGCCGTTATCCGACAACCCGGAGTGTGGAATGCCAGGTTTCGGCGTGTTGGCCGCTCGATGGTGGATCCCGTTGCTGTTCATCCTGGTCGCTGGGCATATCACGAACGTATGCGTCACGCTGTTCCTGCATCGGGCCCAGACCCATCGCGGTGTTCGTCTGCACTACCTGGCGGCGCTGCCCATGCGGCTGTGGCTGTGGCTTACCACCGCCATCGTCACCAAGGAATGGGTAGCCTGTCACCGCAAGCACCACGCATTCGCCGACCGCGAAGGTGATCCGCACAGCCCGCTCCTTGAAGGGCTCCGCAACATCGTGCTCAAGGGCGCCTTCTATTACCGGAAGGCTGTCCGCCAACCAGGAATCCTCGAGAAGTACGGCAGGGGTACCCCCAACGACTGGATCGAACGCCATCTGCTGTCGCCCCTCAACTGGCTCGGCATCCTGGTCATGCTCGGCATCGACATCTACCTGTTCGGATTCTTCGTCGGGCCCCTCGTCTGGGCCGTGCAGATGCTGTGGATCCCCTTCTGGGCGGCCGGCGTGGTGAACGGCATCGGCCATGCCCTCGGCTACCGGAATTTCGACGTCAAAGACGCGAGCCGGAACATCGTCCCCATCGCCTTCTGGCTCGGCGGCGAGGAACTGCACAACAACCATCACGCCGATCCCCGGTCCGCCAAGTTCAAAGCCAAGTGGTACGAGTTCGACATCGGGTGGACGTACATCAGACTGCTGCAGCTGTTCGGCCTCGCGAAGGTCGAATACGCGCGCGAAACCTGATGCGGACGTCGCCTCCCTCCCGATGACGGACATCACCTGCACACGCTGCGGTCAGACCAAGGCGGGATTCGAGCGCGCGCCATTCCCGGGCCCGGTCGGCGCGCGGGTCGTGGCCGAGATCTGCCGGGACTGCTGGGCCCTCTGGCTCAAGCAGCAGACCATGCTCATCAATCACTACGGATTGAATGTCATGGATCCGCAAGCGCGAAGCTTCCTGACGCGAAACATGCAGGCGTTCCTCTTCAACGCAGGCCAGGAAGAGGACGTCGACACAAGCAAGAAGGGCTCCATCACCTGGTAGCGAGTTAACCGGTGTGCCGATCTGTTGACGGTCGGCCACCCGCCTCGTATATACCACCGCGCTAACAATGCAGACACCGGGCCTCGCGATCGCGGGGCCCTTGACTTTAGTAGCTACACGCTACTAATTCGCGCGTGATGCGCGAACGCCCCTCCTCCCCTTCTTCCACCGCGCGCCAGACGACGCTGTCTGTGGACATCGTCGTGCTCACCCCGCGCGCCAAGCGACTGGCCGTTCTCGTCGCGAAGGCACCCGACACACATTCCCGCGAGCGGTGGATCCTGCCCTGGGATGCCCCGCGTGGTGAAGAATCACTCGCTGATGCGGCGGCGCGCGTCGCCCGAGCCGCCCTCGGCACTGCGCCCGCGGCCCTCGAACAGATCGCCGCATTCGGCGACAACCGCCGCCATCCCGGCGACGCCGAACTCTCGGTCGGGTTCTTCGCACTCATGCCCAACGGAGATTACCTCCCGTCGGGGTCGGAGTCCACTTGGTTCGACGCCGAGGAACTCCCGGCCGTGTTTCCACGTCAGCGCGCCATCATCGATGCAGCATTCGATGCCGTTCGCGCGCGCCTCGACCAATCGCCGCTGGCCTTTCGCCTCCTGCCGCCAACATTCACGCTCAGTGAGCTACAGGCCGTCTACGAGATCCTCCTCGGGCGCCGGCTCCACAAGGCCAGCTTCCGTCGCGCCCTGCAGGCGGCCTACCTCGTGGAACCCACCGACGAGTGGCGAAGCGAGGGACGCGGCCGACCCGCTCAACTCTTCCGATACGCCCCGCGGAAGCGTCGCGACCGGCGACGCGGCGTGCGCTTCGATCTGGTCTCGGGCTAGCGCCGGCGGCCGGCCTCGTTGCAGGGTCGCCACTTGACCGATCGGCTATTTAGTAGCAATATGTATTTAAGATCAAATAGCGAACGGATATGCTCGCCTTTCTCGACATGCTCTGCGCGGCGCTCACCGCGCATGACCCGGATCAGATCCGGCGCATCCTGCGCCACCCCCTGGCCCGCACCCTGCCTCCCGCGGTGCGCCTCGAAGCATTGGCCATCGCGCGCGCCGGCGCCGACGGCACCATACCTCCGGTGCGAGCACTGCACTTCTATTACCAGACGCTGCAGCTGCTCGCCGGCGGCGAGCGGCCCCGCGAAGCCACGTTCGATCCGCCGCCCGCCGGGTATCGCACCTGGCGGTCCATGGCCACCGCCCACTGAACGGCGCCCCCCCATAGCAACAAGCGCCGCGGCTGAGGCCGCGGCGCTTGTTGCGTCTGTGCGACGTGGGACTAGACCTTCGTCACTTCGGCCGCTTGAGGTCCCTTCTGCCCCTGGACGATCTCGAATTCCACCGCGTCGCCCTCAGCCAGGGATTTGAATCCGCTGCCCTGAATGGCGCTGTAGTGCACGAATACGTCCGGCCCACCTTCGTGGGAGATGAAGCCAAAACCCTTCGCGTCGTTGAACCACTTTACGGTGCCGGTGATGCGAGCCATGGAATCGTGCTCCCAAATGAAGGTGCGATCTGCGGTGCGGCGCCGGCTCAGTTCACCGTTACGCTGCTCCCACAGCGGCGCCGGCAACATACCGTGCGATCCGTCCGCAATCGCGGCAGCGGAGGGTCACCTGAGAGCGTGGCGGCGCCGGGCTCACGCTCGGAGTACGTTCGATCTTGCCGGAACAGGAAGGACAACTGAGCGGTTCTCGGCTCCGGTCACTGGCAATGAGATGTAAGGCTTGCGCTGGGTTGAAGGTTGCCGGTCTCGGCTTGCGCATGAATCCTCCGTTGGCACTGCAAGGCCCGTGAGGGGAAACTCGCACCCACGCAGCCTGAAAAAGAGAGCCACCGTGTCATGTAACACGAAGCTGGCCAATGCTTTCTGGAAGCCGCCCGACGGAGAATCTGGCGCCGAAGTCGGCGCGGTTCCCTTTCGAAACGGGTCCCTTGGGCATACGCAGCCCTGTGCGCAATCGCTGACCGGGCCGTCGTCGGCCCAAACCTGACAGGCAAGACGGACCGGCGGCATCGGCTTTTACCGCACCGTTAGTCGGAGGTTCCCCTTCACGGCCAGTCGTGCGGCCGCCGCCAGATGCGGTGTCCCACTCGCCAGGGCCGACGGTCGGAGAACTCCGTCCCGCCCGCGAACTCGGCATCGTCGGCAATCGACTCGAGCATGTCATTGCCTTTGGCCGAGGTCTCGTCGGCCCAATGCACGATCTCGGCCTCGGCCGTCATCGGCTGGACAGGACTGCCGAACTCGAGTGACCCGTGGTGGGATAAGACCATATGCTGCAATTCCATAAGCTGCCCCGGCGTGCACACGCCGGGATGCGCCAGCACACGCTCGGTAAGCATCAGGCACCCGAGCACCACGTGCCCCAGCAGGTTCCCGCGGGTCGTGTACGCGAAGGCACCGCGCTCTATGGCGTAAGACTCGACCTTGCCGATGTCGTGCAGTAGCGAACCTGCCACCACCAGATCCGCATCCGCCTGCAGAGCCCGCGCCGCGGACTTCGCAATCGCGGTCACTTCCACGATGTGCTTCAGGAGCCCACCCACCTTGGCGTGGTGCCCCACCACGGAGCCCGGGGTCCGCTCGAACGCCTCGCGGAACGTGTCGTCCCGGAAGAACAGGTCCAGCACTCCCTTTAGTGTTGCCGAGCCCATCTCCCCTCGGGTGCGATCCAGCCAATCCCAGAGCCGCACTGGATCTTCGGAAATCCGGGCCACGAAGTCGTCCAGCCGAATCTGATCGGCCGGAATCACCCGCAGCGCGCTCGTCAATTGAATCTGGCGCTTGCCGCGATAGGCGCTCACGTCGCCGATCACCTGTACCACCCGGCCGCGTTCGGCGCCTTCGGCCCACGGCATCTTGTCCGACCATATCGGCGCCGACTCGATGCGCCCCGTCGCGTTGCCCAGCGTCAACACGACGAACGGATCTCCGGCCGCTTGCTTGCGCTCCACGCGGTCCAGCACCATCAACTCGTGTTGCACGCGCTCGCCCACGGCGAGCTTGGTCAGATCGAGAGGTGCCATGTGACCAGGATGGCGCAGCCGGTGCCGCCGGTTGTCATCATTCGAGTGCTAACTGACATAGACGATGTCGCCGTCTTCGCTGATCCCCAGTTCGTGCACGGCGTCACAGACCCCGCACGTCTTCGTCGCCACCCAGGCGGCCCCGACGCTCTTCTGCAGTTCCGCGTCCGCCGGTTTTACCGACAGCTTCTTGTAGTTGTATTCGCCGCACACCTCGCAGGCGTGCGATCGCGCGATCCGCTCCGCGCGATCTTTCGTGATTTTCGCCACTCACTTCTCCGTGGACGATGATGGCTTCTGCAGCATCTGGCGCAGGCCTCCCACGGCACTCAGCATTCCCACCGCTTCGGACGGCAGGAACAGCGTGGAGCCCTTTCCTTCAGCGAGCTTCGGGAGCGCTTCCAGATACTTCAGCCCCAGCAGATACGTTGCCGCCTGCCCGTCCGGGAGCGCGGCCGCGATACGACGGATGGCTTCCGCTTCGGCGTCGGCCATCGCCAACCGCGCTTCGGCCAGGCCCTGCGCACGCAGCACCGCCGCTTCCTTCTCGCCTTCCGCTTTCCGGACCTGGGATTCCCGCGATCCTTCGGATTCCAGGATCTGCGCGCGCTTGCTGGCTTCGGCATTGGTCACCGCGGCGCGGCGCTCGCGCTCGGCGCGCATCTGCAACTCCATCGACTGCTGGATGTCGCGCGGCGGTTCGATCGCCTGCAGTTCCACGCGCGTGACGTCCACTCCCCAGCCGATCGACGCTTCTTCGATCACCTCGCGCATCCGGCGGTTGATCTGGTCACGGCTCGCCAACGTCTGATCCAGCTCCATCTCACCCACGATGTTGCGCAGCGTCGTGCGCGTGAGCGTTTCCAGGGCGTACGGCAGGTTCTGCACCGCGTACGTCGCTTTCTGGGGGTCGGCGATCCGGTAATACAGCACCGCGTCGATGTCGATCGTCACGTTGTCCTTGGTGATCACCGGCTGGCTCGGAAAGTTCAACACCTGCTCGCGCAGGTCGATGCGCGGGGTCGAGCGCGACGCGATACGTCGTTGTCCACCCACGTCCGATTCCAGAAATCGTACGTCAATGGCCCGCGGCCGTTCGATGAACGGAATCAGGATGTTGAATCCGGAACGCGCCAGGCGATGAAAGCGGCCCAGACGTTCGACGACCATCACCTCTGCTTGACCGATGATCTTGAAGGACTTCGACGCGACGAACACCGCGAGGACGATGACGATGACGAGGGCGGGCAGCGCTTCCATACGGTCTCCAGTGCGAAGGGCTCGTGATGGATTGTACGATACCGCTACAGCCGGAGCAACGAGCCGGCGCCGTGGGAGATCAGCCAGTCGGCGGTGAGGACGAAAACCCGCTCCCGACCGTAGTCCACGGTGATCACATGCCCACCCTCCGATACCCATTCGAGTCGCTTCTCCAAGCTGCCCAATCGGTCGAAACTTCGCTCGGCCACCGCGGTGCTCACCCGGTTGTCCTGCCGCGATTGAATAATGAGCGTCGGGGTCCGGATGCCGGGCAAGGCAGCCGCGCCATCGTCCGACACGAGGCACAGCGCCCGGAGGGCGGCTGGCGTGAACACGCCGTAGGCGAGCCCCAACGCCGCCGCCGCCGGATCCCGAATGGATCGCGAATCTTCCGCCGAAAAGTACGGTGACACCAGCCAGGCGACGCGCCAGAACGCGGCAGCCACTCGCAACCGTCGCGGAAGCCCGAGATACGGCGCCAGGAGCACCAACGCCGGGGTGTCGGGCCGCGCGGCCGCGAGGCGTGCCGCCAATGCCCCGCCCATCGAGAGGCCCACGACGCCCACCCACGCATGCCGCGCGCGCAATTCGTCGTACGCGGCCATCGCCGCGTCCTGCCAGGCCCGCGCGCTCACGTGCCGGAAGTCCCTGACCGAGCGGCCATGGCCCGGCAGCAAGGGCGCGACCACCGCGAATCCGCGCGCGTGCAACCGCTCGCCGAGCAACCGCAACGTTTGCGGCGTGTCGCCGGCTCCGTGCAGAAGGAGCACGGCCGGTGCGCCGGCGCGCTCCAGGACGAACCCTTCGGCGCCCTGAACCACGCCGTCCGCATCGCGGGGGCGCGCCGCGTCTCGCGCTTCGGCGCGGTGCGTCAGTACCGCGCGAACCACGAGCCCCACGAGGACGGCAGCCACCCCCGCCACGAGCGCGGTCATGCGTTCATGGCCGGGATGGTCGGCACGCGTCCCCCCACGACGCCGGTCAGCGTGCCGAGGCCTCCCCACGCGCCGCCTGCAGCGCCGCGGTTGCTGCATCGAAGTGCGTGGCGAGATCCGCGATTTCGCGCGCCGTGCGCCCCTCGTCGTTGGCCCGGATGGCTTCGTTCACCGACGGGAAGACCATGTTCGCGTAACCGTTGTCCTCGTCCGCCACGTACATCAGGTTGCGGAACCAGGCCCGACCCTTGCCCTCGAGCCCTTGGGGCCGCGTCAGCGCGTGCTCCACGCCCCGGAGCGCGGCGTTGGTGCGCTCCAGTGCTTCTCTCGACGGCGCGCCTTCGAGCATCGCGTTGCGGGCGGCATTGAACGTGGTCGCCGCCGTCTCGAACCGGCCGAGCGCCGCCGCCACCGGCTCCATCGTATCCGGCCAGTGCTTCTTGGCCAGGGCACGGTTCATCGCCGGCAGATACTTCTTCATCGTCTGCGCGAATTCCACATAGTCGTATGGCAGGACGTCCGCGTCGGCGATCCGCAGAACCATCGCGGCGCCGATCTCGCCGGCCGCCGCGTGGTACTTGAACCCCGGATCGCCGAACTTCGACATCCAGTGGAAATCATCGTACTGCGAGTGGTACACGCCGCTCGGACCGCCGAATCCCCACTCGGCGATCGGGATTCCGAGATGGTTGTAGAACCCGGCGAAATCCGATCCACCGCCCGGATCGCCCATCGACGGCTCAACGCTGTCCGCGACCGCCGCCGCGAGCCGCCACTGGGCATAGACGCTCCCCTTGCCGTTGGGATCCGGCACTTCACGGGCCACGTCGCGCAAGGTGGATCGCAGCGACGGCGATCCGCCGCCGCCAAATTGCACGCCTTGTGCGGCCACATCCTGATTCAGGTACGCCGCTGCGCCCCGCAGCAGGCGGAGGGAATCGTCTTCCACGTATTCGGTCGAGCCGATCAGCCCCCACTCTTCCGCATCCCACGTGGCGAATACCACGGTGCGCAGTGGACGATGTCCCTTGCGCACCTCGTCGGCCACGGCACGCGCCGCTTCCAGCACGCTCACCGTGCCGCTCACGTTGTCGGCCGTTCCCGGCCCCCAGGCATCGCGGTGTCCGCCGATGATCACCATCTCATCCGGGAATTCGCTGCCCCGGATGATGCCGAAGGTGTCATAGATCTTCTTGTAGCCCTTGGTGGCGCGGTCGTCGCGCACTTCGACGCGCGCCCTCACCGGACCGGGTCCCACATGGTACCGGAACGGCAGGCCCCCCTGCCAACTCTGGGGAATCGCGGCGCCACGAAGATCCCGCAGCAGTTCCGCTGCATTGCCGTACCCGATCGCGATCACCGGGATGTGGGGCACGTCCATCTCGCTCAACGGAACGCGTTTCGCCCCTGCGGTGCTCGGATACCCCGGCGTCGATGGGTCGCCGTCCACGTTCAGGATGCTGCCGCGCTGCACCCCATCGGGCGACCGCATCGGACCCTCCGGGTACACATCACCGCGCACGTACCCGTCGTCCTGCGGATCGCTGTAGATGATCAGCGCAATCGCGCCGTGTTTTTCCGCTTCCCGGGCCTTGATCCCGCGGAAACTCCGTCCATAGCGCGCGACCACGATCTTTCCTCGCACCGAGATGCCCAGAGAATCGAGCTGCGCGTAGTCCTCGATCAATCCATAGTTCACGTACACCACGTCGCCGGTCACGTCCCCCACGCCGCTGTATCCGTTCACCGTGGGATATTGCGGAAGCGTGGACGTCGGATCGCCCTTCACCGGCGGTTCCGCCAGCGACAACTCCCGCGCACCGTGGTCCACGCGCCAGAGATGCACCGCGGTCGGAATCGGCATCCATACGTCGTACGTCCGCACCTCCGTTTCCAGTCCCCACGCCTTCATCTGCGCGATCACGTAGTCGCGTGTGCGCGCCTGGGCCGGCGTGCCCGATACATGAATTTCGCGAGACAGGATCCTGGAATGCGCTTTGGCGCTCGCCGCGGACGGCACCGTGATGGCGTCGGCTTCGATCGCGCGCTCGCGCGCCGCCGAGGTCGCGGTGTATCCCGTGAGCTGTTGCGCGGACAGCGGGGAGGCCAGAACGAGCAGGAGGGCGAGGGAGGACCGCATCGGCACGAAGGAACTCGCTGGAAAGAGGTACCCACGAAGCTATTCGTGGCGGCACGCACGGCAATGGCGGATGCGTGGCCGGTCTCAGTCCATGTCGACCAGCGCGGCCTCCAGGGCGCCTCGAATCCGCGCGTCCCGGTCGGGGCCCTCGGGCACCGCGCGCACGATGGCGGAGAACTGGCGAGCCATCTCCGCTTCGACGAACGACGGCGTCACCGGTGCGCCCAGCGCCTCGAGCGCCCGCTCGCTCAGCGCTCGCAGGATCTGCAGAGTCGCGGTGTCCAGGCCTGCTATCGAAACCGCCGGCGGTTGGCTGGCGCGCGTGCGGCGGCGAGTGGGAGCATCCACCATCGCCTGCACCGGCGCCAGGGTGACGATGAATGACCCCGGCGTGTTCTCCTCGATCGACGCGACCACTCCGAGCCGGCGCAGCAGCAGCAGGTGCCGCTCCACGGCGCTCCGCACCACCGACACGCCCCCGGGACTCTGATTCCCACGGCCGGTGATCACGAGAACCTCACCCGCCCGCTGCACCTGTTGCAGCCGGAGCCAACTGTCGACACGGGCCGCGGCTTCTCGTTGCGACGGCAGGCTGGCGCGGAGATTCAGCGTGCGTTCGCTCCCGAAGCGTATCTCCTCCAGCGCCTCGGACAGTCGGTTGGGATGCGGGTCGCCCTTGCGCTTCTTCACCAGAACAAGATGACGAGCATTCCGCTTCCGCGCGCGGTCAGGTCACGCGCCGCTCGCGGGCAAACCCCATCGCCACGCCCAGCCCCAGCAGAATGACCACGATCCCGGCCAGCCGCGCGCGCGGCGGAATCCACGGCCCCGCCACGTCGCGTCCGTACGTCCGCTGCGCCCATCCCACCAGCCAGTCGCCGAGCGACGCCTGCGTCACCGCGGCGTACGCGGAATCGGGCGGCAGTGGCGATGCCCAGAACTCGGCAAACCGCTCGCGCCCCAGCGCGTTGGCCAGGTCGGAGACAAGCCACCCCTGCGTCGGGCCCAGCTGAGCGTTCCAACCCCACATCATTCCATAAAGGCTGACACTCTCCACCCCTGCGACATGCGTCTGCCACGTCGTATCCACGACCGCTGGCGCCGGCCAAGTGAGCAACGCCCGCGCGCATCGCGGCGGATCCCCCGCCATGCACGCCGCGGCATCGGGCGCCAATTGGCTGCGCAACATCCATGTGGCCGATCCGAGTCCGGTCACGCTTGCGAGCGCGGTATCTCCGTACTGGATGGACTCGATCCATGGAATGGATTTCCGCGTCCAGTCCACGCTCTGCGCGAACGACCAGTCGGTTCCCTGCAGCCACTGCCGGATTCCGGACCCTGGCGGACCGAACGTGGCATACAGCGCGCAGGCGCTCAGCACCGTACGCGCCGCGCCGCGGGATACCAGTCCGTCGTGGGCAAGGTTCCTCGTCCAGCGCGTGTCCCTCTGAAACAGGACTCGAACCCGCACCAGCACCTGACAGTCCGGGTGCCCGGCATCGGGCAGGAAGGGATAACTGGACACCGGATACACGGACGTCGCCATCGGAAGGCCGTGATTGTAGTGCGAGGTGTCCTGCACCACCGCGACCGTGACCGGATACCGCGCGCCGACGTTCTGCGACATCCATTGCTGGCGCAACGATCCCTCCAGCGCCAGCGCGATGCGATCGGGAATCTGATGGTCCATCAGCACGCGGAGGCCGGAATCCCCACGGATGGGGGCAGCCGTTCGGAACGCCGAATCGCGGAGTTCCACCAGCCGCAGGTGCAGATTCGCCTGCCCGAGACGCGCTGCCGCGTCCGGCCATCCGAATCGCCGCACGTATCCCAATCCTGGAACGAATCGGGGAAGACGCGTCCCACCCAACACCGGCCGTGCATCCGACGGAGGAATCTGCCACACCGCCGCCGTGGCGCAGGCGAGGATCGCAACGGCCAGCCATCGACGAAACGTCAGCGCCATCGGGAACTCCCCAGCAGCGCCAGCGCGCCGCACGCCGCGACCCACGCCATGGCAACCGCCGCCAACTCCACGCTGATCGTCGCGTTGTCCGGCCGCGCCGCGATCACTCGCGACCGCCACGCGCGGAGCAGCGAATCCGTGGAAGCTCCCGACGCCGCGCCGAGCTGTGCCCCCGGATCGCCTGGCGCCGCGAGCATCCGTGCCATGGCGTCCGGTCCCCCGAGATCCATCGCCACCCGCACCACGCTCTGCTGCACGCTGGATCCCAACGGCGGCGCGATCTCGTTTGCCGGAATCAGCTCCATCAGCGAGTCACACGCCGTGCCGTTCCCGTCCGTGACGCACGCATCGTATTGCCGTTCGCGATTGGAACGCAACCGATAACGCGCCGCGCGCACGGCGGCGCGCCGTTCGGCGGCGTCGAACCACCGCATTGCCGGATCCTCCCGCCCGGTGATCCCCAGCGCCAGCGCGCAGCTCGTCATGTTCCCGTCAAAGCATCGATCCGCCACCCGGTGGCCCGAGGTCACCACACCGATCCGCGCGCCGATCCACGTGTCCCTGGTCGCCGAATCCACGGGAAGCGACGTCCCGAGCCAGTGCTGGAACTCCGGATCCAGCCGATGCGTTTCCACGTTTGCCCCGCGGCGCCACCACGCTTGAGCCACCGCGCGCACGGTGCCGTACTGTGATTCGGCCGCCACCTGCCGCCCCGCCTCGTCCAACTCCGCGATCCCGACCACTCGTTCGATTCCCATCTCGGCCGGCGCTGTCGTCAGTACGAACACGTGACCGCGCAGCGCATCCGCCTCCTTGCCGAACCGCGCCTCGAGGACGATCGCCGCCCGCGACGCCGATTCCCGCGCCAGCGCGTCCAGCGACGAATCCGCCAGGATCGTCAGCGGACCCACCCGCACCGTGTCTTGCGGCAGTCGGATGGCATTCGCCGAGTCCCGGGCGAGATATGCCCGGCCTTCGGCGCGCCACAGCGGAACCAGCGCCTGCACGCGGGCCCGGTACTCGGCGGCGGTCTGGCCGAGAACCGGGCGCGGGCTCCCCACCGCGGCGCCCGCGGCGATCACCCCCGCAATCCACCACCGTCGTGCCCTACACATCGATCAACATCCAGCGACCGTTGAACACCGACAGGATTCCCGGATACGCGATCAGGAAGTCCAGCACGTGGGAACCCACCTGCCAGTGCAACCCCACCGCGTCGGTGGTGAATTCCGCCACCAGCACCACGACGATCGCTCCCAGGATGTAGCTGGCCGCCCGCGCGGTCATCGCCGAGATCGCGAAGAAGATCGCGAACGACACCAGCGCCGCGAACGCGAACCGTAGGCACACGGCCACCGCGTACGTATGCAGTCCGGTCGGTACGTTCGTGACCGCCACCGCCAGCGCCGTCCCGACGCCCAGAGCAACAACCACCGGGAGCAGGAGCACCACGCCAGCTGCGAACCGGAGCAGCACGTACCGCCAGCGTGGCACCGGCAGCGCGAGCGCATACACGTGATGTCCGCGATGGTCCGACGCCCACGCCAGCCAGGCCACGATCAGCCCGAGGCTCGCCGCCAGCGTCGCGTACCCGATGCCCCATGCCGCCATCGCCGAGATCAACTCCTGCGGACTGCGGGCCATCGTCGCCGACCGCAGTGAGACGAGCGGCATCGCGAACGCGAGCACCAGGCAAACGAGCACCGCGACCCGTGTCCACTTCCATTGTGTCCTGAGTACGGCTCGGAACATCGGCATCTCCTATCGGCGATCGCGGAACGATCGGAGCAGTTCCACGAACCCGTCTTCGAGGTCGAGGTCGATCACATCCGTCACCGTCGCGCCCACCGACTCCACCTGTCCCAGCATGGCCGGCTCCCAGCCGCGCACCGTCCATTGTTCGGTGGCGCCCTCCGCCGGCGTCCGGCTCAATACGGTGAACGAGAGATCGTTCAACAACGCCGGGGCTCCCGTCACATGCAGGCGCTTGATGCCGTTCTTGAATTCGCGCATCGGCAACTCGGTCACGAGTTCCCCCTCGTCCATCACCGCGATCCAATCGCAGATGCGCTCCAACTCATGCACGAGATGGCTCGAGATGAGCACGGTGGCGTCGCGTTCGGAGACGTATGCGAGCAGCGCCTCCAACACGTCGCGCCGGACCACCGGATCGAGCCCGTCGGTCGGCTCGTCCAGCACCAGCAAGTCCGGCTGCTGCGCCAGCGCCAGCAGCATCATGAGCTTGCCCGTCTCACCCTTGGACAGCGCCCCCACCCCCTGATCGCCCTTGAGCCGGAACTGCTGTTGCAGGTCCCCCGCCCACCGGGCGTCCCAGCGCGCGTGGAACGCGGCATGGAATTCCATCGTCTCGCGTACCGTCAGCGACGGGTGCAGGTGCGGTCGATCCGGCACATACCCCACCCGCGCCAGCACCTGCACATAGCCCCTCGGCATCGAATCACCCAATACCGTGATGCTGCCGCCCTCCGCACGCAGGAGCCCCAGCAGCAATCGGATCGTCGTCGTCTTCCCCGCCCCGTTGGGACCGAGGAATCCGTAGATCGATCCGGTCGGTACGCGCATGCTCACGTCGCGGATCGAGAAGTGCTTCCCCGCCCGGTAGCGCAATCCCTGCGTCTCGACGGCCAGCGTCATCGATTGCCTCCGTTCAACTCGTGGTCGATGGCGTCGCGCAGATCCTCCGGCGACACCCCCAAGCGGCGTGCGTCGCGCATCAGATCGCGCACGAGCCGCCGGGCCGCGTTACGTCGTTCGCGCGACCGGAGATCCTTCCCGACTTCGAGCACGAACGTCCCCGCGCCATGGCGCGTGATCACGAACCCATCGTTTTCCAGTTCGCGGTACGCCTGCACCACCGTCGCCGGATTCACGCGGAGTTGCGCCGACAACTGCCGCACCGAGGGCAGCGCTTCGTCGGGGCGCAGGTCGCCCGCGGCGACGGCGAGCCGCACGCCGTCGGCGATCTGCGCATAGAGCGGAATGGGACTACGGGGGTCAAGGCGTTCGAACATGCGGGGACGGGGTCAGTGTATCGTTGTAGCGATACACTATGACTCCTGGCGCCGCGCGTCAAGCCCCCCGCCGCCGGCCCCGGGTCCGCGGGCCCCCTCATGCGCGCGAGCCGGCCGCGCTTCCGCGGCCGGCTCGCCTCATCCCGGTGCCCTGCGTGGCGCCGCGCTCAGGCGGCGATGTTCCAGGCTTCGAGTCGCAGATTCTTGGCAAAGCACCACTCGTCGCACGCGAACCGCCGCGCGCAGCCCAGACAGTCCCGCCGGATCTTCTCCGGGTAGCGTGCCCGGTCCACCTGCGCGTAGCCGCAGGCGTCGAAGAACTTGGGCTGCAGGGTCAGCGCGAACACGTCGAAGATGCCGCGCTTCATCGCCAACTGCTCCACGGCCTCCACGATCTTCCGGCCAAGACCCTGACCGTGCGCATCACGCGCCACCGCGATCGCCGCCACTTCGGCCACCGATGGCGAGTACTCCTTGAGCGCGCCGCACCCCACGATCTCGCCGCGTTCGTTCACCGCGACCATGAAATCGTCGATCGCCAACGCCACCATCTCCGGCGTGCGCCGCAGCATCAGCATCTCGTCGGCGAACTGGTTGTTCAGCCGCGAGATCGCCTCCGCCTCGTGCGGCCGCGCCGGCCGGATCTGGAGCCCCTCGGACATCAGAGAACGCTTTCGAGCACCGCGAGACCTTCCGCGAGCTCGTCTTTCGTCGCGATCAACGGCGGCACCAACCGCACGGTATAGTCGCCCGCCGTGCAGGTGAGCAGTCCTGCGGCCATCGCCTCGCTGACCACGTGCGACGCCGTCCCCATCACGTCCAGCCCCCACATGAAGCCCACCCCGCGCACGCCCCGGATGCGTCCCGTCCGCTGCGCGATCTCGCGGAGCTGATCGCCGAACCACGCCCCGGTTTCCGCGACGTGCGCCAGGAGCGTGGGATCCGACAGGCGATCCAGCACGTACGACGCCACCGACGACACGAATGGCCCTCCGCCGAACGTCGTGCCATGATCGCCCGGCTTGATGGCCGACGCGATCTCCTCGGTCACCAGGATGGCGCCCATCGGCAACCCGCCGGCGAGTGGCTTGGCCACGGTGAGGATGTCGGGCTCGATCCCGGCCTGCTCGTACGCGAACAGCGTGCCGGTACGCCCCAGCCCGCACTGGATCTCGTCCAGGATGAGCGCCACGTTGCGCTCCCTGGTCAGCGCCCGCAGTTCGCGCAGGAAGCCGTGGTCCAGCACCCGCACCCCTCCCTCCCCCTGCACGGGCTCCACGATCAAGGCCGCGGCCGTCTCGGGATCCAGCGCCTTGCTCACGTCGTCCAGATCCCGTTCGACAATGGATATGCCCCCCGCCAGCGGGCGGAACGGCAACCGGTACGCCGGACGGTCCGTGGCCGCGAGCGTGCCGAACAACCGTCCGTGAAACGCCCCGCGCAGCGCGACGATCTCGTGCTTCGCGTCGCTCAACGTGCGCGCCCAGCGGCGCGCGAATTTGAACGCGCCTTCGTTGGCTTCCCCGCCAGAATTGCAGAAGAACACCCGCGATGCGAACGACCGCTCCACGAGCTTCCGCGCCAACGCCTCGCCCGGCGCCGTGTGATACAGATTGGACGTGTGAATCAGGCCGTCGGCCGCGTGATGCAGCGCCGATCGCAATCCCGCGTCACTGTAGCCGAGGGCATTTACGGCGATCCCGGCCACGAAATCGAGGTAGCGCTTGCCCTCGCGGTCGAAGAGGTACACGCCTTCGCCCCGCACCATCTCGATGGGAGGCTGCTTGTACGTGCCCAGGATCGCATCGGGCGCTTCCTGGCGCGATTCACCCGCCGGCGTGCCGATCGACTCGGCCGTTCCTGCGCTGCTCGGATTCACCTCGCCTCCCCCGTCAGTGTGACCACCGTCCCCCGTTCCACATCCTCGAGCACCGACAGATCGCCGATGCGCACCCGCGGCACCCCGCCCCGCAACGCGGTCAGCGCCGCGTGGAGCTTGGCCGCCATCCCTCCCGCCGCGGTTCCGCGCGCCATCAGCGCCTCCGCCTCGTTCGCGCTCAACGTCGCCAGCGTCCGGTCGCCGTCCAGCACGCCCGGCACGTCGGACACCAGCAGCAGTTCGTCCGCGTCGAGCGCCATCGCGATCGCGGCCGCCGCGTCATCCGCATTCACGTTCAGCGCCGGACCCAGCTCGAGCCCGATGTTCCGGCTCACCGGCGACACCACCGGCAGGTATCCGCCGTCCAGGAGATGCCAGAGCAACGACGCATTCACGCGCTGGGGCTCGCCCACGTGTCCCAGGGCGTCGGCGTTCACCGGCGTCGCCGCGATCAGCGAAGCGTCCTCACCCGATACCCCCACCGCCCGCACTCCCTCGTGCACCAGCGCGGCCACCAGGCGCTTGTTGGCGCTCCCCGACAGCGCCATCCGCACCAGCTCCATGTCCCGCGCCGTCGTTACGCGACGACCATCCACGAACTCAGCGGTGAGTCCGAACGCAGTTTGCAGCGCCGTCACCTCGTCACCGCCTCCGTGCACCACCACGAGCGAACGCGCCATCGCATCCCAGGCCTCGGCGATCTGCAACGGCAGCGCGGGGTCGCTCTGGACGCGTCCCCCGACCTTGAGTACGCGCATCACGCGAGCAGGCCCGCCGTCTCGTCGAGCCCCAACATGAGATTGGCATTCTGCACCGCCTGCCCCGCCGCGCCCTTGACCAGGTTGTCGATTGCCGACAGGACGAGAAGCATAGGATTGGCCGTTCCCGCAAGAGGTTGTACCGCGATCTGTACCGCATTCCGGTACGCCACATTCCGCAGCCGAGGCGGCGTCGTGATCAGTTCAATGAACGGCTCGCCGGCATAGCGCTGACGCCACGGATCCATGGCGTCGTCAAGCGGCCGGCTCAACGTCACCGTGATCGACGACAGGATGCCGCGTGTGACTGGGAGCAGGTGCGGCGTGAACACGAGGTCCGCCTCACCACCCATCACGTCGAGCATCGCCCGCATCTCGTTCAGGTGCCGGTGCGTGTTGCCCACGCTGTACGCGCGATAATCCTCGGCCACTTCACCGAACAGCAGTTCCCGCTTGGGCGTGTTGCCGGCTCCCGTGACGCCGCTTGCCGAATTCGCGATGATGGCACTGCCCGCGGCCAGGAGGCCCCGCTCCACCAACGGCGCGATCGCCAGCAGGATCGAGGTGGGATAGCACCCCGGATTCGCCACCACCTCCGCGTGCCGCACGCGCTCCCGCGTCAACTCCGTCAGCCCGTACGGCGCGCCCTCGCATCCATTGCCGGGACGAAGGTCCGCGGAAAGGTCCACCACGCGAGCGCCCGCCGACCGGGCCGCCGCCACCCACGTCGCGGACGCCCCGTGCGGCAGGGCGCTGAACACCAGCGCCACGTCGCCCAACGGCGCATCCTCCGTGGCCATGAACGTCACGTCGCGGCCGAGCACGCGCACGCGTTGCCCGCGCTGTTCGTTGGCCGTCGCGAAGGCCAACTCGAGCGAGGGGTGCCGGTGCACCAGCGCGCAAAGCTCGCGGCCGGCATATCCGCTGGCCCCGAGAATTCCCACAGGGATCCTATTCACACGGAATGCATAATCATGCATATTGCTTCCGTCAACCCACGCGGGCGCCAAGCGCCCATTTTCGGAGCCCCATGGCCAACAAGACCGCACGCCACGCCGCCATCCTCGAACTCACCGGCGCATATGCCATCGGCAGCCACGAAGAACTGCGGCGGCAACTTGCCAAACGCGGCGTCGCCGTCACCCAGGCCACCCTGTCGCGCGACCTCCGCGAACTCGGATTGCTCCGCGTCCCCACCGACGCCGGCGCGCGCTACGTGCTCCCCGGAACGCTGGCCGACGACACCAAGCCATCACTCGAGGCGCTGCTCCCCCAGCTGTTCGCCAGCATCGCCGGCGTCAGCGAGCTCGTCGTGCTACACACGGTGGCGTCCGGCGCCCAGCCGATCTCCGAGGCCATCGACGCCGAGAATTGGCCGGAGGTGCTTGGCACCGTGGCCGGCGAAAACACCATCCTCGTCGTCTGCCGCTCAGCCTCGGCGCGCCAAGCCGTGGTGGCGCGCCTCACCCAACTCGCACGCAAATCGTGAGCGCAGGCCCCCGTTGGCGCCATTGACGGAGGTTCCGGAAATGATTAAATATGCATCCTGGCTGCATAAACTTGCCCCTTAGGAGTCTCCATGCCCCGCACCGTCGTCCTCGCCTACTCGGGCGGACTTGATACGTCGATCATCGTTCCCTGGCTGCGCGAGCATTACGACGCGCGCGTTATATGTGTGGCTGCCAACATCGGACAGGACGCGAGCGAGCTCAACGGCGTTCGCGAAAAAGCCTTGGCGTCCGGCGCCGAGGAATGCTACGTCGAGGATCTGCGCCAGGAGTTCGTGGAAGACTTCATCTTCCCTACCCTGCGCGCCGGCGCCATCTACAACCGGAAGTATCTCCTCGGCACCTCCATGGCTCGCCCCCTGATCGCCCGGCGACAGGTGGAAGTGGCCCGCGCCGTCGGCGCCGATGCGCTCGCCCACGGTTGCACCGGCAAGGGCAACGATCAGGTGCGGTTCGAACTCACCTACGCCAGCTTCGCGCCGGACCTTCCGGTCATCGCGCCCTGGCGCGAGTGGGACATTCGCAGCCGCGAGGACGCCATCGCCTACGCGCAGGCCCGCGGTATTCCCATCGCCGCCACCAAGGAGAAGATCTACTCCCGCGACGCCAACATCTGGCATCTGTCGCACGAGGGCGGAATTCTCGAAGACCCCAACGCTGCGCCGCCGGACGACCTGTTCCTGCTCACCACCAATCCGATCGAAGCGCCCGACACGCCGGAGGACGTCGTGATCGGCTTCGAGAAAGGCACCCCCGTCTCGGTCAACGGGCGTCCGCTGCCCGCCGTCGAACTCCTCACCACCCTCAACAAGATCGCGGGCCGGCATGGAGTCGGTCGCATCGATCTCGTGGAGGATCGCCTGGTCGGCATGAAGTCCCGCGGCGTCTATGAGACGCCCGGCGGCACCCTGCTCTACTCGGCGCACAGCGAACTCGAGCAGCTCGTGCTCGACCGCCGCACCCTGGCCGCCAAGGACATGATCGCGCCGCACTATGCCGACATCGTGTACGAGGGCCGGTGGTGGAGCATCGAGCGCGAGGCCTACGACGCGTTCGTCACCACGACGCAACAGCGCATCACGGGCACCGTGACCCTTCGGCTGTACAAGGGCTCCCTCACCGTCGTCGGCCGCCAGAGCATCCACGCCCTGTACGACGAGCGCTTCGTCACGTTCGGCGAAGATGACGTCTATCAGCAGAGCGACGCCGCCGGGTTCATCCGTCTGTTCGCGCTCCCGGCGCGCGTCCGCGCGCTCAAGGATCGCGAGCTCGCCGAGTCTGCGCCCGACGCGTCCCACGCCGACGAGAAGGCAGCCAAGCCATCGCTGGCGATCGCGTGACCGACCGTCCGCCGCCGGCTGGAGCCTCCAAGACGCACAAGCTATGGGGTGGTCGGTTCGGCGGCGGTCCCGCGCCGGCATTCGATGCCCTGAACAATTCCATCGGCGTCGATTTCCGCCTCTGGCCGTTCGATATCCAGCTGTCCAAAGCGTGGGCCGTGGCGCTGTGGAGCGCGAACGTGCTCTCGCTGGACGAGAGCCGGACGCTCGAGGCCGGCCTCGACGCCGTGGCCCGGCGTATCGGAGCCGGTGAGCCGCCGGCTCCGGGCGACGAGGACATCCACACCATGATCGACCGGCTGCTCCACGAGGAAGTCGGTGAGGTGGCTTCCAAGCTGCACACCGGACGGAGCCGCAATGACCAGGTGGCCACGGCAACACGCCTGTGGACGATGGACGCCGCCGCGCATCTCGATGCGGCCGTGCGGGACTTCCAGCGCGTGATTCTCGATCGCGCGGTCGAAGTCGAGGCGGTCCTCATGCCCGCGTACACGCACATGCAGCGCGCGCAGCCCATCTCCGCGGCGCACTGGCTGCTCGCGCATTTCTGGCCCCTCGACCGCGACCGCGCCCGCCTCCGCGCCGCGGCCCGTTCGGCCGCCGTCTTGCCTCTGGGCGCCGGTGCCGTCGCCGGGTGCGCATATCCCATTTCGCGCACGCTCCTCCAAGGGACGCTCGGCTTCGATGCGATCTCGCCCAACTCGATCGACGCCGTGAGCGATCGCGACTTTGTCGCCGAGATGCTGTTCGCCACCGCGCTTCTTGCGGCGCATCTGTCCCGGTTTGCCGAGGACCTCATCATCTACGGCACGGGCGAGTTCGGATTCGTCCAGTTCGGGGAGCGGTTCTCTTCCGGCTCCAGCATGATGCCGCAGAAGCGCAATCCCGACGCACTGGAAATCGCGCGCGGCAGCGCTGCTCGTCTCCTCGGCGACCTCACGGCGCTTCTCGCGACCATCAAGGGCCTGCCCAGCAGCTACAACAAGGATCTCCAGGACGACAAACGCGTGCTGTTCGACGCCGTCGACACGATGCTGTTGGTGCTACCAGCATTTTCGGGTAGCCTCGCGGAGTTGAGCTTCCGCGTCGATCGCATGCGGGCAGCGCTATCGAGTGGTCTCATGGCCACCGATCTCGCGGACTACCTCGTGCGCAAAGGGGCCACGTTTCGAGAAGCGCACGGCGCCGTCGGACATCTCGTGCGCGAAGCGGAGTCGCAGGGCAGGGAACTCGACGCCCTCCCAGTCACGTCGTTCGCCGCCGCCCATCCTCTGTTCGGGGAGGACGTCCTCCTCGCACTGTCTCCCGAGCGGTCCGTTCAGCATCGCGAGGTGGAAGGGGGAACGGGACCGGTTGCCGTACGTGCCCAGATCAAGGCAGCCAGAGAATCTGTGCGCTAGACATCTCACGGGCGAAAGAACAGCATGGGCGGTGTAATATTCCTATAAAATTAGGAATATTACCAGATATCGACAATCGCAGCAATTTATCCTAGTATTTAAGGATAATTATGCGTTCGTACGATATCTCCACCGCATCCATCGCTATCTCATCATCCCGTAAGTGGATAGACAATGTTGTCTCCCACTATACGATCCCTGGGGTGACGTCTCGCGCGCGAGGTGTCGAAAGAGGATTCTCGTTCGAGGCCATCGTCCTGCTCGATCTGACCCGTTTACTGGTCGCCGAGCTCGGGCTCCCGGTTCGACGTGCCGTGGACCTGGCAATCCATTTGCGCGAAGGCCACGGCGGGGAGATTGCGCTGATAGGCGGTATACGGCTGGCAATCGATCTCGACACCCACACCCGGCACGTTCAGCAACGCCTTCTTCAGGCAGCCGAGTCCGTGGCTCGGCCGCGACGCGGACGCCCGCCCCGACAGGCAGATCGGCACGAGACGCGTGAGACTTGATGACAAACGAGCCGGGAGATCCCGTTGGGGATCCCCCGGCTCATCGTCACGGGCCCGCCCTGTTACTGGGCCAGGCGAGACACGTTCTCTGCCGCGGGGCCCTTGGCGCCCTGCACGACATCGAACTCGACGGCTTCGCCTTCAGCAAGGGTCTTGAACCCGTTGCCCTGGATCGAACTGTAGTGGACGAAGCAGTCCTTCTCGCCGCTGTCCGGAGTGATGAAGCCGAAGCCCTTCGCGTCGTTGAACCACTTCACCTTGCCTGTCGTACGCATGTCCCACTCCTGAAAATACCCATTGTCTAGGGAGCGGAATGCGCCGTACCCCGACAATCCCTGATTCCGCAGACCGCCTGAGCGCTGCGGGGCTAATATGCTCTGAGCCAAGACCCTGAGGCCTTGGCTCAGCGGGGGCAAAGGTAGTGTACCCCCTATGGTCGGTCAATACCGGATTGAGGCGGTTTATGATGGCTGCTGAGTCCGGTAGGGCGGGGCGGTTGCGTCCCTCAATCCCCACGTTCCGAGCCTTCTGACGTCACGCATGGACCGAGTATTTTCAGATTCACCTTGTCCGGAGACTCCGTGAGCCTTGCCAGTCGCAGACGGACCGTCACAACCTGGGTTGGTCGGGTAGCGGTGGGATCCGATCACCCCGTGGTGGTCCAGTCGATGACAAACACGGACACCGCAGACGCATCCGCCACGGCGGCACAGGTCGTCGCGCTGGCCCGCGCCGGATCCCAGCTCGTGCGCATTACCGTCAACAACGATGAAGCCGCGCGCGCGGTGTCCGACATTGCCCGCCGCGTTGCCGACGACGGGGTGGATGTGCCGATCGTGGGAGATTTCCACTACAACGGCCATCTCCTGCTCGCGAAGTACCCAGACTGCGCCGCGGCGCTCGCGAAGTACCGCATCAATCCGGGAAACGTCGGCGGCAAGCGGCGCGACGAGAACTTCCGCACGATCGTGCAGATCGCCGTCGACCACGACAAGCCGGTCCGCATCGGAGTCAACTGGGGATCGCTCGACCAGGACCTGCTCACCCAGATGATGGACGAGAACGCCGGCCTGGCAATCCCACGTGACGCCAAGGACGTGTACATCGAGGCCATGCTGGCCAGTGCGCTCCGGTCCGCGACGTTGGCCGAAGAGGTCGGGATGGCACACGACCACATCATTATCTCGGCCAAGGTGTCGGGGGTTCAGGACCTCGTCACGGTGTATCGGCTCCTCGCCGATCGTTGCGACTATCCCCTGCACCTCGGGTTGACCGAAGCCGGCATGGGCACCAAGGGCATCGTGGCCAGCACGGCGGGGCTGTCCATCCTGCTCGCGGAGGGGATCGGCGATACCATTCGCGTGTCGCTCACCCCCAAGCCCAACGGCGACCGTACCGAAGAGGTCCTGGTTGCCCAGCAAATTCTCCAGTCCCTCGGCCTGCGCAGCTTCTCCCCGCAGGTCACGGCCTGTCCGGGCTGCGGCCGCACCACCTCGACGTTCTTCCAACACTTGGCCGAGGACATTCAGGGCTACATCCGCGAGCAGATGCCGCTGTGGCGCGACCGGCATCCCGGGGTCGAAGAGATGAAAGTTGCGGTGATGGGGTGCGTCGTGAACGGTCCCGGAGAATCCAAGCACGCCAACATCGGGATCTCGTTGCCCGGCACGTTCGAAGATCCGAAGGCTCCGGTGTACGTCGACGGCCAGCTGGTCTGCACGCTACGCGGCGACCACATCGTGCAGGAGTTTCTCGCCATGCTCGACGCCTACGTCGAACGGACCTATCCCGGAACGCCCGCCGGCCTGACCTGAGTCGCGCCCCTGCCATCGTCGGCGACTGCAGGGGTCAGATGCGACTCGTCGACGTGTGGATTTCGCTCTGCCGTTCGAGGGCTTCCACCACCTGGCCGAGCTCGTGCATGATCGGCGCCTCGAACCCCTGGTCCCGCAGCCGCTCGTACAGCCGCCGATACCATCGAATGGTTCCGTCCTTTCCCCAGTGGAACCGCCCCCACACCGAGTCCGGATCAATGGTGCGTTTGAGGTCGGCGAGGATGGTGCTCGCATTGTGGATGGCCTCGGCGGCAGCCACCCACCGCGCTCCGTCGGGCGCCTGCGCCAGGCGCGTCAGGTAGTCGTCCTTCCGCTCCTGGTGCGACAACTCCACGCCATCATCGTCCAGGATGCGTTCGGCCGCTGCGGTCGCTTTGCCCAGCGCCTCGGGGCCGAATTTGTCGCCAATGCGCTGCTCCAGCATGTCGCGCGTGTAGCGCTCGCGAATGCAGTCCTCGACCACGTCGTGCAGGATTCCCGCGACGATCGTGCTCTCGTCCTGGCCATAGCGAGTCAGGATGACGGCGATGTTGGCCCCATGCG
This sequence comes from Gemmatimonadaceae bacterium, assembly GCA_035533755.1. Lineage (NCBI taxonomy): Bacteria > Pseudomonadati > Gemmatimonadota > Gemmatimonadia > Gemmatimonadales > Gemmatimonadaceae > Gemmatimonadaceae bacterium. Next base: position 29,763 of record DATLTC010000062.1, on the reverse strand, counting down.
TGCCGTACGGCAGCCGCGTGCCCTTCCGGACCTGCCGGTCGTTGTGCTTGGCCGCGAAGGCAAGCGCATGGTTGATGCGATCGGAATACCCGTGAACCATCATGCCGGCCATGTCCTGGAGAAGCGCCTCGATCTCCACTCTAACCTAGCCGGGGACCCGCGCCGGGGCGAGCCGCCGCAAACCAGGCAACCAGTCGCTCCAGTCCGTCTCGGTCGGCCGCATCGAAAGCGCCCACGCGCACCGCGTCCACGTCGAGCACTGCGCGCAGCTCGCCCCTGGCATCCAGCACCGGCACGACGATTTCCGACTTGGCCTGCGCGTCACAGGCAATGTGACCGGGGAACTCCTCCACGTTCGGCACCACGATCGTCTCCTTTCGCGCGGCGGCCGTTCCGCAGACGCCGCGGCCGAACGCGATCTCCAAGCATCCCAGCGTGCCCTGATAGGGCCCTACCCGCAACAAGCGCCCGGGCTCCGCCACCCGGTAGAATCCGGTCCACAGGTATCCGAACGCATGGTGGATCAGACAGCTCATCGTCGCCATGGCGGCGATCTCGTCATCCACACCGTCGAGCACGGCGGTGACGTGCTGCTGCAGCGTCTCATACGCTTCGGCCTTGGGCCGTCCGCGAAGGTCGAGGGTGATCTCCGACATCGTCAGCGCGAAATCGCAGACACGAGCTGCGCATTGATCAGGAACAGGGCAGCGCCCTGCAGGACGACGCCGATCCCCGTGCCCGTGAGATTCAGTCGGCGATCGTGCGCCCACCCGAGCAGCCCGATGGCCGCTCCCACCGCCACCACGCCAACGTCGAGGCCGAGGTTGAACCAGAGCAGCCGGTCCAGGCGTGTCGCGCCGGCGAGATCGCGCATCCGCACGCCGTGCCAGGTCACCGCCACGTACGCGATTTCGAGCACGCCCCAGACGATCGTCTGCATCGCGAAGTGCCTCAGGATCGTCGCTCCGGGACGGCGCCACGCGAGCGCCACGAAGATCAGGGTGCCGGCGAGCACGCTCGATCCACCCCATACTAGCAGGCGAAAGAGGTGCATCTGTTCGGCGCGGAGGAGGTCGTCGGCAAACATGCGGGCGGAAGTCTTTACCGGTGGCGGTCACTGCATCCTAGTCAGTCGCGCCGGTACCGTGGTAGTCTCGGGCAATGGACGCGCGGCCGAGGACGTGAATCGCCGTCGGCAATACGGGGAGTTGACGACGCCGGCCGGGGACCGCTAAGTTCATCGCACGATGGCGACCATCCGCACCCACCACGACACGCACCATCACCACGGCATCACGGGCCGGGGTAGGGCACGCGTGCGCGGATAGGAGTTCAGACCGTCCCTCGCTTGCTCCTGCTGGCCCGTCACCCGCTGACGGGCCTTTCTTTTTATCTCCAAGGGATTGCTCATGTTGAAGATTGCGCTGCCCAACAAGGGACGGCTGGCCGACGAGGCGCGGGATCTGTTCCGCGATGCGGGTCTCGAAATTCGGGCTCGCGGTGACCGGGCTCTCACGGCGTCGTTGGGTGGAGAGTTCCAGGCGCTGTTCGTGCGCGCCCAGGACATTCCGGAGTTTGTCGCCGATGGCGCGGCCGACGCCGGCGTGACCGGGTGGGATCTCGTCCGCGAGTCGGGGCGCCCGGTCCGGGTGGTGGCCGACCTCGAGTTCGGCCGGTGTCGACTGGCGGTCGCGGCCCGTGAGGACAGCGGGATCCAGCGCGTTGCCGACGTGCCGAGTGGGACGCGGGTTGCCACCACGTTCCCTCGGATCACGGCGGCCTTCTTCGCCGAGAACGACCGCGCGGTCGAGGTCGTCCCGATTTCTGGCGCCGCCGAGATCGCTCCCCACATCGGCATTGCCGACGTGATCGTGGATCTCGTCTCCACAGGATCCACGCTGCGCGTCAACGGCCTCCGCGAGGTCGCCACGGTGCTCGAATCCACGGCGCGCCTCATCGTCGCCGATGACGCCTCGCACCTCGACGAGGTCCAGCATCAAGCGGTGGAGGAGCTCGCGGCCGCCCTGCTGTCGGTGCTCCGGGCGCGCAGCCAACGCTATCTGATGGCCAACGTGCCGCGCGATCAGATGCCGCGGGTTCGTGAGGTCATGCCTGGCCTCAACGGTCCTACGGTGATCGACATTCTCAACGGAGGCACCATGGTCGCCGTGCACGCGGTCGTTCCAGCCGCCGGGGTATATCGCACCATCGCGCGGCTCAAGGCGCTGGGCGCGGAAGGCATTCTCATCACGCGCATCGAGAGGCTCATGGCATGACCGGTGCCGCGTCGGATCAACCTGCTCTGCGATTCTTCGGCCCCCTCGCCGGGCTCGACGCGTCACAGCGCCGTGCGCTGCTCGATCGCACCACGTCGGGCGACGACGACGTGCGCCGCGCCACCGCGGAGATTGTCGCCGATGTTCGCCGTCGCGGTGATGTCGCGCTCCGCGAACTCGCGGCACGGTTTGACGGGGTCACGCTCGAGGAATTCGAGGTCCCGGTCGCTCGATGGGACGCGGCACTCGACGGACTCGATGCCGGCCTGCGCAACGCGATGGAACGCGCGGCGCGCAACATCGCCACGGTGCAACGCGCCTTCCTCCCCTCGATCGCCGAAGTCGTTCCGGAGCCCGGCATCCTCGTCGGACGCCGCCCCGACCCACTCGCCTGCGTGGGCGTATACGCCCCGGGAGGGCGCGCCACTTACCCGAGCAGCGTATTGATGGGCGCCGTCCCGGCCCGTGTGGCCGGAGTAGGGCAGGTCGTGCTCTGCTCGCCACCCGGTCCGGGCGGACTTCCCATGCCCGTGGTGCTCGCGGCGGCGAGGATCGCGCAGGTGGATCGGGTGTTCGCGCTCGGCGGCGCCGGCGCCGTAGCCGCGATGGCTTTCGGAACCGAGACGGTTCCCGGGGTGGATCGCATCGTCGGCCCGGGCAACGCCTTCGTCGCCGAGGCCAAGCTCCAGGTCTCCGGGGTGGTCGGTATTGATTCGCCCGCCGGCCCGAGCGAGCTCCTGGTGATCGCCGACGCCCACGCCTCACCCGACGTCGTGGCCCGAGAGCTGGTCGCGCAGGCGGAGCATGATCCGCGCGCGTGTGTGGTTGCCGTCGTGGAGGGCGAGGCGTTTGCGGCGCGGCTCCGTGAGGCGCTCGGCCTCCTCGTTCCGTTGGCGCGGCGCCGCGAGGTCATTGCCCAGGCGCTGGCCGGCCAGGGGGCCATTCTCTGGACCAACACGATCCAGGATGCGGTACGATGGGCCAACGCGTACGCGCCGGAGCACCTGCTCGTTTGCGCCGGCCAGCCCGACCACGTGCTCTCCGGCATCCGCAACGCCGGCACCGTGTTTCTCGGGGAATCCGCGTCCGTCTCGTTCGGGGACTACATGACCGGCGCCAACCACGTGCTCCCCACGGGCGGACTTGCTCGCTCGTATTCGGGACTGTCTGTGCTCGACTTCTTCCGCTGGACCACGTACCAGTCGGTGACGCCGGACGCCGCCGCGCGCCTGGCGGTCGACGTCGATGTGTTCGCCCAAGCCGAAGGCTTGTACGGCCACGCCGCCGCCGCCCGGGCCTGGGTGAGGGAGCGCTGAATGCCGAGTCCTGTGCGCAAGACGCTGGCGGGCCTTCGTCCATACACCGCGACCGACGCCGCGAATGCGGTGGACCTGAGCGACAACACCAATCTCTGGGGCACGCCCCCGCTCGCGCTTGCCGCGATCGGGAACTTGCAGGCGGCGGCATTGTCGCGATACCCAACCACGCCGCCCACCGCATTGAACGAGGCGCTGGGCCGCTACGCGGGCGTGAGCCCAGACATGATCGTGACCGGATGCGGTTCCGATGACCTCATCGACTGTGCGATGCGCGCGTTTGCCGAACCGGGCGACATGATCGCCATGGCGGTCCCGACGTTCTCGATGGTCCCGGTCTTCGCCACGATCAATGGACTTCGGGTGCACATGGTTCCGCTGTCGCCCACATTTGATGTGGACGTCGACGCCCTGCTCGCACCGCGCCCCGCTATCGTCTACCTCTGCTCGCCGAACAATCCCACCGGGACGGCGCTCCCGCTCTCCACCATCGCGCGCGTGGTGCGTGAAGCCCCGGGAGTCGTGCTCCTCGACGAGGCCTACGGCGAGTTCACCGCCGCGCCGGGCTTCTCGCTCGTAAAGGAGCACGACCACGTCGTCATCACGCGCACCCTGTCCAAGGCGTTCGGCCTCGCGGGGCTTCGCATCGGATATGCCGTCCTCGCATCCGCCCTCGCCCAGGCGCTCGCCACGGTGCGCGGCCCGTACAAGCTGAACGTTGCGGCCGAAGCGGCGGCTCTCGCGGCGGTGACCGGAGACGTGGCGTGGGTTCGCGATCGTGCCGCGGAAGCCGCCACGAACCGTGATCGGCTCGGTGTCGTGCTGCGGTCAGCGGGACTCGCGCCGCTTCCGTCGGAATCCAACTTCGTGTGTGTGCCCTGTCGCGCGGCGGCCGACGTCGCGCAGCGCCTTCTGCGCCGTGGCTTTGCCGTTCGTGTGCTCACCGGTCTTCCGCGGATCACGGATTCCCTCGCCGCATCACAGGGCGCGGCACTGCGGATCACTGTGGGGCCGTGGCCGTTGATGGAGCGGTTCGCCGCGGCCTTCCAGGAGGAGTGCGCCACGTGCGTGTGACCGTGTTTGATTATGGAGCCGGCAATCTTCACTCGCTCGTGAAGGCGCTCGAAGGACCGGCGAGGACAATTCATGTCGAGTCCGATCCGGTGGCCGTCGTCCAGACCGACGTTCTCGTGCTGCCGGGAGTTGGCGCTTTTGCCAGTGCTGCCGCGCGTCTCGCTCCAGGACTGACCTCCATGCGCGACGCGCTCAATGCCGGACTTCCATGCATCGGGATTTGCCTGGGCATGCAACTCCTCTTCGACCAGAGCGCGGAGGGACCGGGCTTCGGCCTGGGCATCATTGCTGGAGGCGTCCGACGGTTGTCCGCCGGTCGGGTGCCGCAGATCGGGTGGAATAGCATCGAAGCGTCCACGGACCCGCTGCTGGGCCCGCAGGCGCTCCACACCGCGTATTACGCCAACAGTTACGTCTGCGCCCCCGAGGACCCGGGGTCTGTGGTCGCGTGGACAACGCATGAACGAGATCGCTTTCCCGCTGCCGTTCGGACGCATCGCGTATTGGGCGTCCAATTTCACCCGGAAAAGAGCTCGGCCCCTGGTATCCGGATGCTCCACGACTTTCTGGAGGCGACCCGCGCATGATCGCCATTCCCGCGATCGACCTTCGCGAAGGGGCCTGTGTCCAGCTCGTCGGCGGATCCTATACCAACGAGCGCGTGCGCTTGAGCGATCCGGTGGCGGTCGCGCGCCGGTGGTCGGAGTGCGGATTCCACCGATTGCACGTGGTTGATCTCGACGCCGCCACGGACGTGGGCGATAACACGTCGGTGATCGGAGCGATTCTCGATGAGACCGACGCCGAGGTGCAGGTGGGCGGCGGCGTACGGCACCGCAGCCGCATCGAGGATCTTCTCGCCGCCGGGGCGCACCGCGTCATTCTCGGCACGCGGGCCATCGAGAACTTCGATTGGCTGGCCGACGTCGCGATCTCCCATCCGGGGATCGTGGTCGTAGCGGCCGACGTGCGCGACCGCCGCATCGTCACGCACGGCTGGACCCGGTCCCACCCGATGGACGTATTCGATGTCCTCGCCGAGTTCGTGCACCTGCCTCTTGCCGGTGTGCTCGTGACGGCCGTGCACCGCGAAGGACAGATGGCCGGTCCCGATCTCTCGCTGATGGAGGATCTCGTGGAGGCAACCGACGTGCCGATCATCGCTTCTGGAGGCGTTGGAAGCCGCGACGATCTGTTCGCACTCGAACACCGGGGAGTCGCCGCCGTGGTCATCGGCATGGCGCTCTATACCGGTGCGATCGACCCTTATGCCGTGGCTCAGGAGTTTGCCGAATGACGACCATACGCCGCAAGACCAACGAGACGGAAGTTGAGGTGCAGATCGGCGGCCCCGCTGGCAGCATCGCCACCGGGGTGCCGTTCCTCGACCACATGCTCCACACGCTAGCGCGGTACTCGGGCCTGCCGCTGTCCGTTCAGGCCCGCGGCGATCTGTTGCACCACCTGGTCGAGGACGTGGCGATTGCCCTTGGCACGGCCGTTGCCGGCTACACCCCGACTGCCGCCGCCCGGTACGGCGAGCGCACCATTCCGATGGACGACGCCCTCGTGCAATGTGTGATCGACCTCGGCGGGCGCCCATATTACCGCGGCCCACTGCCCAGCGCGTTGTATGAGCACTGGATGCGCTCGTTCAGCGACAACGCCCGCAGCACGTTGCACATCAGGGTGCTCCGGGGCAGCGACCGGCACCACATCGTGGAGGCCGCCTTCAAAGCACTGGGCCTCGCGCTCCGCGACGCACTCCGCGAAGCCGGCCACCAGGGGGTGTTCAGCACCAAAGGCGCGGTCCTCACCCAGGAGGAGTCCGAATGACCCGCCGCACCGCGGCCGTGTTGGTGAGGCGGGTCTCGTGTTGACCCGTCGCGTCATCGTGTGTCTCGACGTTCGGGGCGATCGCGTCGTCAAGGGCGTCGGGTTCGAATCTCTGCGTGACATCGGCGATCCCGTGCTCCTGGCGCAACAGTATGAGCGCGACGGTGCGGACGAGATTGTCTTTCTCGACATCTCGGCGAGCCGTGAAGATCGGCACACCCTCCTCGAGGTCGTCTGCCGCACCGCCGAACGTCTGTTCATTCCGCTCACCGTGGGCGGCGGGATCCGTTCCGTGAGCGATATCGGTAGCGCCCTGCGCTCGGGCGCCGACAAGGTGAGCATCAACAGTGCCGCGGTGGCGAATCCCCAACTGCTCGCCGACGCGGCCGATCGCTTTGGCGCGCAGTGTGTGGTCGCGAGCATCGACGCTCGTCAGGAAGGTTCCGGGTGGCGCGTGTACACGCACGGGGGCTCGCGCGCTACGGAACTGGACGCACTGGAGTGGGCCGAGACCTGCGCCCGCTGCGGAGCAGGGGAGATTCTCCTCACGAGCATCGACCGCGACGGTTCCGGCGCGGGATACGACCTCGAGCTCACGCGCCGCGTGGCGGAGCTGGTTGCGGTTCCCGTGGTCGCGTCCGGCGGTGCCGGATCGGCCGAACACGTGGTCGAAGCGCTTCGAGACGGCGGCGCCGACGCGGCGTTGGTCGCCGGGATCGTGCACGACGGCCGCTGCACCGTCGCACAGATCAAGGCGCGCATGTCGGCAGCGGCGCTTCCGGTGAGGGCCATTTCGTGACCTCGCCCGCGTCGTTGCTCCTCGAGGCCGTCGTCGACGTGGCCCGCATCGCCGGATCGGTCGCGCTGGCGCATTTTCGCACCGACCTCGTGGCGGAGACCAAGGCCGACGGCTCGCCCGTCACCGTCGCCGACCGTGGCGCCGAGCGCGCGGCGCGCGATTGGATTACCCACCGCTTTCCCACCGACGGGATTGTTGGTGAGGAGTTGGGCGAGGAACGTCACTCCGCTGCACGGCACTGGATCGTCGATCCCATCGATGGTACGAAGTCGTTCATTCGCGGGGTCCCGCTGTGGGGAACGCTGATCGCCGTCTACGAAGGCACCACGGTGCTTGCCGGCGCGGCGTACTTTCCGGTCATCGACGAACTCGTCGCTGCCTCGCGCGGCGAGGGGGCTTGGTGGAACGGCGTCCGTTGCCGCGTTTCCTCCGTGAGCCTCCTCGCGGAAGCCACGGTGCTCACCACCGACGAACGGTTCTCGGAACATGTCGAGCGCCGTGCCCGGTGGCGCGCCCTCGCCGAGCACGCGGCGCTTGCGAGAAGTTGGGGCGACTGCTTCGGGTATCTCATGGTTGCCACCGGACGGGCCGAGGTCATGGTCGATCCCGTGCTCTCGCCATGGGACGCGGCGCCATTCATTCCGATCATCACCGAAGCCGGCGGAGTGTTTTCGGACTGGAACGGGAGCCCGACGAACTTTGGCGGAAGCGCAATCGCGACCAATCGCGAACTCGCGGTCACCGTCCGCACCGCGCTCGGATGCCCGGTGGACCACCTCCTGGAAGAGGGGCGATAGATGCTCGATCTTGACAGTCTCGATTTCGCCAAGGGCGGCGGGATGATCACCGTCGTCACACAGGACGCGGCCACCGGCTGCGTGCTCATGGTGGCGCACGCCGATCGCGAAGCGCTCGAACGCACCCTCGCTTCCGGCGAGATGCACTACCGCTCCCGCTCGCGAGGCCTCTGGCACAAGGGCGCCACGAGCGGCAACCGACAGCACGTCGTCTCGCTCACGGCAGACTGCGATAACGACGCGGTACTGGCGCTCGTTCGCCCCCTCGGCCCCGCGTGCCACACCGGCCGGATGTCGTGTTTCGCCGACCAGCAATTCGCGTCCGACCCGCTCGGTGCTCTCGATCGGACGATTACCCAGCGCGCATCATCCCTCGACGACTCGCCGAGCTATACGCAGCGGCTGTTCCGCGACCGGAATCTCCGCCTGAAGAAGATCGGCGAGGAGGCTTCGGAATTCGTGCTCGCGTGTGCCGATCAGGATGCGGAACACGCAACCACCGAGGCCGCCGACCTCTGGTACCACAGCCTCGTCGCCCTCCATGCAATCGGCGGATCGCTCGAAGGAATTCTTGCCGTACTGCGGGACCGCGCCAAGCCCAGGGGCTAGAATCGCGCGAACAGCTCGGCCGGAGCTTTCGTCGTGTCACCCACGAACCCGAACAGCGTGCCGTGCATGTACGCTTGCGCCACCCGCTGCACATCCTCAGGCGTGACGGTCCGCAGCTCTGCCACGAATTGGCCGGCCGTCCGGTAGTCACCGTCGTACAGCTCGGCGCGGGCAAGGAACGATGCTTGGTCGGCGTTCGTTTCGTTCTTCAGGAAATAGTCGGTGATGAACTGGCCCACGAGGGCGTGGAGTCCCTCCCGGTCCACCAGCGTCGACTGCAGGCGCCGTACCTCGAAGTACATCGCGTCGAGCGCCGCCGTCGGATCGGTGGTCGTCACGTACAGACCGCCCGCCGAAATCGCCCGCTCCAGGAATGGCGCTTCCACGGCGTACGCCAGGTGTTGTCGCGAGCGCACCTCGGCGAACATGCGACCGCTCAGCACCGCGGTCGCGATCCGTAGTGCCGCATAGTCATGGGTCCCCGCCCGCGGTCCGGGATAGTAACCCAAGATGTAGTTCGTCGGCAGCACGCGTGCGGAAACCGCGAGGCGCTGAACCGATGGCGTGAGCGGAGGCGGACCGATCCATGCATAGGTGCCTACGGGCAGCGTGGCCAGGGTGGCCCGTATCGCGCGCGTGAGCGGACCTCGGTCCACGTTTCCTACCACGATGACCAACAGCCGGGATTGTACCACCGTTGAATCGTGGTATCGCCGTACCTGTGACGGCGTGATCGCGCCGAGCGACTCCGTCGTTCCGCCGGGTGCCATTCGATACGGATGGTTCGCGTAGAGCAGCCCTTCGGCCAGTCGCGCCACGGCAATATCCGGATCGGCTTCTGACTGCGCGGCATCGGTGAGCATCTGCTGGCGCGCGCGCTCTACTGCCGCCGAGTCCAGGCGTGGTGCCACGAGTCGATCGGCAAACACTGCCCAGCTCGAGTCGAACGCCTGGCGAAGAGTGCGCAGCCCGAACGTTGTCCAATCCGCCGATGGTTGGATGACGATCGTCGCTCCGAGCCGTCCGGTGATGGCGCGCAGAGCCTGTCTCGGGTACTTCCCGGTGCCCCCCTCCGAGGCGGCCAGCATCAGCGCCTCGATCCCGGCCGTCGCCGGTGTTGCCTGGCGGTCGCCACCGAGGAGATAGATGTTCGCCGCGACCACATCGTTCGCGGTGTTGCGCCGGAGAATGACATGGACGTGGTCCACGGTGAAGCTCACCGTCGCCGTGTCGGGACGCACCGCCTGGCTCCGCCCCACGCCCGGGACGCCGCACAACAGGATCAGCCCGGCCAGCACGGTCTGCCGCGTCCGCTTCATGGCGTCTCCCCCCAATTACTGAGCTCCGCCGCCGTGAGCCGCACCTGAGCATTGGCCCGGTGGTCGATCAGCACCCCGCGCACATGGGGCTTCCCGATGATGTACTTGTGCGCATATCGCTCCAGATCGGGAATCGTCTCGCGGGCCATCGCGTCCACGTAGCCCAGGTAGTAGTTCAGGCCTGTGACAGCCCACCAGAACCCCAGCTGGTGCGCGAATCCGGAGGCGCGCTCGAGTCCGAACATGGTCCCCGTGATGCGCTGACGCTTGATCGGTTCGAGTTCCGCGGCGGAGAAGTATCCAGGCCTTCCGATCGCATCGAGTTCTCGCTCCAGGGCGGTGATTGCCTGCCGTACATGGTCCGGCGCTGTCTCGCCGCTGATCGTGATCGGTCCGACGTGGTTGAGCGTGTAGTAGTTCACGCCTAATGATTCAAAAATGCCGCTGTCCACGAGGTCGCGTTGGAATCTGGACCCCGGCTGGTTCAACACATCCGAGAATACGTCGGCGGCATACGTTGCTGCCGGGTCTTGCCCCGCACTCGGACCCTGCCATTGCAGCATCACCACCGCCGTGGCAATCGGCTCCTCCACCAGGACGCCGGTATCTGCTCGCAACGGCGGAATCGGCGGAATCGGCCACCGGGTGAATGGGTCCCCGGCGCGCGGCCAGGCACCGAAGATCCTCGCCGCCTTCGCGAACACCGCTCCGGGATTCACGTCGCCGGATATGATCAGCGCGGAATTGTTCGGCACATAGTACCGGTGTTCGATCTCGCGCATCTGGTCCGGCGTCGTGCGGAGAATTGAGGCTCGCTTGCCCAGGGGATCCTTCCGCGACCATGCGGCCCCCCACAACGCATGCCCCATTGCTCGTTGGAATCCAAACCCTGGCTGGGACTCATCCCGGTCGTACTCTCCAATGACGACCGCCCGTTCCCGGTCCAGTTCGTCGGTGCGAAACAGCGGCTTCAAGAGAGCCGACGCCATCAAGCGCATCCCCGCGTCGAGGCTATCGGCGGGCAGCGTGAGGTAGTAGTTCACCCGCTCTTCCTGCGTGGAACCGTTGAACACGGCCCCCAGGGCGGATGCGCGTTCCTGGAATTCGTCCGGTTCGGGGTAGTCTCCGTTCGCCCGGAAGAACATGTGCTCGTAGAGGTGTGACAGCCCTTCATAGCCCCAATCTTGCGTGAAGGAGCCGTTCCGAACGTCGATTTCCACGGTTGCCAGGGGAACGCCGTGGTTTTCCACCACGATCACCTCGAGCCCGTTCGGCAGCACGGTGCGTTGAATGCTGCGTTCGAGTTCGGCACGCTGCGCGCCCGCTGTGCCAACGGCCAGGGCCAAGCCGCCGGCAATCGCCAGAATTCCACGGAGCAGCCGTAGCGGGTACCTGACTGGAGGTGTTTCTTTTGTGTTCACCATGCCTCTCACGTCTCTCGCCCTCGAGCAGTGCGTCGCCCGTCTTGGTGCGGCGCGCGTCCGCCGAAATGTACCGCTGGCGCCGTTCACGACGTTTCGGATCGGCGGTCCCGCAGACCTGTTCTTCGAAGCCACAACTGCCGACGAACTGGCCGACGCGGTCACCGTGGCCAGAGCGCTCGACATTCCGGTCTTCCTACTTGGCCTGGGCGCCAATATCCTCGTCGGCGACCTGGGGTTCCGTGGTCTCGTGATCCGCAACCGCGCGAATCATTGGGATTTTTCTGCCGATGGTCGAGTGTGGTCCGAGACGGGGACGGTGATGGCAACGTTGATCCAGGAGGCCGTCACGCGTGGATGGAGCGGTCTCGAGCACTATGTGGGCATTCCCAGCACCGTCGGCGGCGCGATCTGGCAGAACCTCCACTTTCTATCCCCAGCCCCTGACCGTGCCCGCACGATATTCATCGCGGAGGTATTCGAGTCCGCCGAGTTACTGGAGTTCCACGGTACCCGCCGCACCGTCAGCCGGGACGAGATGCGCTTTGGCTACGACACGAGCCGCTTGCATGACGGCGGCGAGATTGCACTCACGGTGACGCTGCAGCTCTCGCCCGGCAAGCCGGCGGCCATGCAGACCGTCATGCAGGAGAACCTGAGTTGGCGTGGCGCTCGCCATCCGTGGCTCGACCTATATCCCAGCGCCGGGTCCATTTTCAAGAAGATCGAGGGCCAGGGGGCCGGCCGCTTGATTGATCAGGCGGGGCTGAAAGGCTACCGCCACGGCGAAGCTCAGATCTCGCATATCCACGCGAACATCATCGTCAACCTTGGCGGGGCCACGGCCAAACAGGTACGTGAGTTGATCGCGATCGCCCAGACGGCAGTTTTCAAGCAGTTCGGGGTTCATCTGGATGCGGAGATCGGATTCGTCGGCGAGTTCTAGTGACTTTCTGGTGAAGCCCGGCAATACTCCATTTGTGCCGCCATACAGTTGAGATATTGGCGCTATAGTGGCGTGACTAGGACGGATATTCAGTCACGGTTTCGAGAGCCAGGCCTTCCAGCTGTCCTCCGCAAGTCCGATGGTCAGCGAATTTCCGGATCGAACCATGGGCATTCGAAGAACCAGTGGCTCATCCACGAGCAGTTCCAGCCATCGGGTGTCGCTCAACCGGCTGTGGCGTAGCCCAAGTTCGGCAAAGCGCGCGCTGGTCTCATCGATCAGGGCCGGAATCCCAAACTTCTGCGCGAATCGCTTCAGTTCGCCGAGCGACGCCGCCCGCTCCTTGAAATCGACGAAATGGGTCTTCACTCGTCGCTCCGAAAAGAACCGCAGCGCCTTGCGGGTATCCGCGTTCTTCTTGATGCCAAAGATCTGCACTTCCACGATCTCGCTTTCCTCGCCAAGAGGGCGGCCGGCAACAAACCCTTCACCGACAACGCCGTGTCGCGTGTGACGCATGTCGCCTTCACGCCAGCGTGGTGGCTCCCCGGAGCACACGGGCAAACGCTGTGGGGTAAGTTCGCCCGGCGGGTTTCCCTGCCGCCAGGGCACATGGAGCGATGGACCACGCCCGATGGCGACTTTCTCGACTTGTTCCGCGTGCCGGCCCCTCCGGCGGCGCCTCACCTCATCATCCTGCACGGCCTCGAGGGCACGCTTCGCTCGCACTACGCCCGGGGAATCGCGAGCGGCGCCCATGCGGCCGGATGGGGAGTCGACCTGTTGTTGTTCCGCGGGTGCGGCAGTGAGATCAACCGCGCGCCACGCTTCTATCATTCCGGCGACACCGCAGATCTTGCATTCGTTGTGCAGAGAATCGTCCGCGAGCATCCTGACGCGCCCCTGTTGTTTGCCGGCTATTCGCTCGGCGGAAACGTCCTCCTCAAGTGGCTCGGAGAGCATCCCTCGGATGTGCCGTCTTCCGTTCGCGGAGCCGTCGCCGTATCAGTTCCCTTTGATCTCGAGGCCGGCGCGTGCTTTGTCAGCCACGGGTTTTCGCGTATGTACGAACGTCACTTCCTCCGGACGCTCAAGCAGAAGGCGGCGCAGAAACTCGCCCACTTTCCCGGCCTGTTCAATGCGACGGCCCTGCGGTCCGCCCACACGTTGGTGAGCTTCGACGAAGCCGTAACGGCGCCCGTCCACGGATTCTCCAATGCGCACGACTACTATGCCCGCTCCAGCTCTCTGCAGTTTCTGGAGCGCATCTCGCGACCCACGCTTCTGGTGAGTGCCTTCGACGATCCCTTCCTTCCATCAGACGTCCTACGGTCCGTTCAGGCGCGCGCGGGCACCAATCCGGCGCTCACCCCCCTGTTCGTCGAGCATGGCGGCCATGTGGGGTTCGTATCCGGCCCCACCCCTTGGAAGGCCCGCTACTTCGCGGAGGAGCAGGCGCTCACTTTTCTGGCGGGCCTTCTGGATGCGCCGCCAGGAGGCGCGATGACCACGCCGCTTCATTCCGAACCCTGAACCTCGGTCTTCCCGTCGTATTGCTCACCGCGGGGTCGCCGTCCCCTCCGTTTCCCTGGACCGCCTTTTTCTTCAAGCGCTTCGACCCATGACGGTACTCTGGCTTGCCGCGGCAACATTTGGACTTGTCCTACTGGTGTTCGTCATGATCGCCGGCGTGCCGAAACGCGATCCCGCCCTGACGCATGGGGCAGTGAGCCGGCCTCGGACACTCCTGCCCACCATTGGGGCCTTCTGTGCCGCGGCCGGTATCACCGGGTACCTCACCAGGGACCGTCTCGTCGCGTCCGGACTCGGGGGTGCAAGCATCGTGGTCGTCGTCGGAGGGCTGGCGGCGGTGTTTGCGCGATGGGTAGTTCTACGGGCCTTCGCCACACCCTCATCTGACCCGGAAGACGACCCGCAGTACCGCTTCCAGGGACACGTGGCGTGCGTCACCGAGCCCATCGAGCACGCGGGCCAGGGGCGCATCGTGTTCGAAGCGGACGGTCATCGATATGATCTCCGCGCGCGATCGGTCGACGGATCACCGGTGGACGCCAACACCGAGGTCGTGATCGAGCGAATCGATGACGATCTGGCCACGGTCGAACTCTGGTCGTCGGTCGAACAGCGGCTGTGATTCGGGCACACGACATCTGGGGGTTGATGGGATGTCCGATATCGTCTGGTTCGCTATTGTGTTCGTGGGGTTCTTCGTCCTGAGGGCCCTCGCCGCCACCTGGCTGTTCCTGTATCTGCTCCCACGTGGCAGTCGGTGCCCGAACTGTGACGAAGTCACCATCCGCATTCACGCCAAGTGGTCGAATCGACTCCTGCCCTGGTTTCGAACCAGTTGGTGCTATCGTTGTGGATGGGAAGGGCTCCTTCGGAATGAACAGCGGAAGGGATCCGTGAGGGCTCCGGCGTACAGTGAGCGGCACCGGTAAGCTATGCGCCGCTCACCAGGAGCCTCAGCCATTCTGGCCAGTTTCCGCTCAGCTCGAAATAGTCATCGAAGTAGCGGAGGCCAAGTCGGTCAAATTCCTCGAACAGTTCGTCCAGTGACACGCCGTGAATCGGACCGATTACGATCAAGTCGCCCTCAACCCGGAATTCGTCATCGGTGAGTGCTAGCCGTGTATCGAGCGCGTCACGCGTGAGTGCGCTCTGCTCGTAGGCCGCTCGGCGCATGCAGAGGGTAGGGGCGTTGGCGGCGATACGAAGCGCCATATCATCTCCTTGGGGTCGGACGGTTCAGGGAACATCGAACGGCATTCTGCGTTGTAACGGCATATTACGACTTTCTCCCCATGGTATGACAGGACCAGAAGCCGAGTTCGATGTGATCGTCATCGGTGCCGGTCACGCCGGCGCCGAAGCTGCCGTCGCTGCCGCGAGAACTGGAGCTCGCGTTGGTGTGATTACGAGCGCTCTCGAGACGATCGGGCAAATGTCGTGCAATCCCGCCATCGGTGGAGTAGCCAAGGGAACAGTGGTGCGCGAAGTGGACGCGATGGGCGGCGTCATGGCACGAGCGGCCGATCTGGCATCCATCCAGTTCCGGATGCTGAACCGCAGCAAGGGGCCAGCTGTGTGGGCTCCGCGCTCACAGTGCGACCGTGGTTTGTACCGCCGTGCCGTGCGCTCGCTCCTGGAGGAGCATGCGAGGCTCTTCCTCGTCCAAGGGACGGTGGCCCGTCTGCTCCTTGACGAGTCTTCCCGCCAGGTACTTGGCGTCGAGACTCTGGACGGGCGGCGGTTCGGTTCCACGGCCGTAGTCATCACCACCGGCACGTTCCTGCGCGGTCGGATTCATATCGGCACGAACACCAATTTCTCCGCGGGGCGCGCCGGAGAAACCGCCTCCATACATCTCGCCGAGCAGATGGAACAGATGGGGCTCTCGGTGTCCCGCTTCAAGACCGGCACCCCGCCGCGAATCGACGGCCGCTCAGTGAATCTTGGCTCCTTGGTCCGTCAGGATAGCGAGATCGAGTCCTTCAACTTTTCCTGGTCGCATTTCTGGGCGGGCCCGAGACGCGGCGACGCCGGAACGCGGCACCCCGAACAGCTTCCGTGTTGGGTGACCTACACCAGCCCGGCATCGCACCGGATCATCAGCGAGAATCTCGAACGCTCGGCCATGTATGGCGGCGCAATCGGCAGCCGTGGCCCCCGGTATTGCCCTTCGGTCGAGGACAAGATCGTTCGGTTCCCCGATGCTGCGCGTCATCAGATCTTTCTCGAGCCCGAAGGACTCGACACGTCTGAGCTGTACGTCAACGGGCTGTCCACGTCGTTGCCTGCCGAGGTACAGCTGTTGCTCCTGCGCAGCGTTCCTGGATTGGAAGACGTCCGCATGACCCGCCCCGGGTATGCGATCGAATACGACTATTGCTCGCCGACCCAGCTGGATGCGACGCTTCGCGTTCGATCGATGCGTGGGTTGTACCTCGCAGGCCAGATCAATGGAACTACCGGCTATGAGGAGGCTGCTGCCCAGGGTTTGATCGCCGGATTGAACGCCGGATTGGCGGTGCAGGGACGCTCTCCGGTCGTACTGGGACGGGAGACATCGTACATCGGCGTCCTTATCGATGATCTGATCTCGCGAGGTGTCGACGAACCCTATCGACTCTTCACCTCCCGATCCGAATTTCGCCTGACCGTCCGACAGGACAACGCGATTCGCCGTCTTGGCCCGGTCGCCAGACAGCTAGGCCTTCTCCGTTCCAACGAGCAGACCCTCCTCGACCGTCGCCTCGATGCTGAGGAGCATATTCTCAGAGCGGCGAACGCCACGAGCATCACGCCGGAACAGGCCGCGAACGTGCTCGACCGTGCAGGGAGCTCTCCGCTGTTGCATGCACAGAGAATCGCCGAGGTCACCAAACGACACGGCGTTTCCCTCGGTGATCTGTTCATCGCCGCAGATCTCGTGGACGTGTGGGACGGAGAGACTGTTCGGGCGGTGGAACTTGAACTCAAGTACGCAGGCTACTTCGATCGCGAACGTGCTCAAGCCGATCAACTCCGCCGCATGGCCGGGTTGCTACTCGATGATGAACTGCCATACGATCACATGAACTCATTGTCCCTGGAAGCACGACAGAAACTCGCCTCGCATCGACCCGCGACCATCGCGCAGGCTTCCAGGATCCCGGGAGTAAGTCCCACAGATCTCCAGAACCTCGTGGTTGAAGTCCACCGCCGGCAACGGTAGATGGTCTCATCGCAGATTCTCGGAGTGGTGCGGGAGCTGTTTGTAATTAGTAGCATATTGCACATTAAACATGGTTAATTAGGTGCACTTGGATACTAAACACTTCTTTTGAACCAGAGCCACCGAAGGCCCGTTGTTCAGCCCTCCAATCAGGAGCACGAATTCATGCATCGGAGAATCGGCTGGGTTGCGCCATTGATACTTCTTGTGTTCGTGCGGTCACTCTCGGCGCAGGTGATGCATACGTCGTCATTGGAGCCGACCATCACGATGACGGCACACGGAGAAGTGACCGTCATTCCAGATCGCGCACAGATTTCCCTGGGCGTGCAGTCCCGCGCCGTATCAGCAACAGCAGCGGCGACTGAGAATGCTCGCAAGCAGGATTCGGTAATCGCCGGCCTTCGGTCCATCGGAATCCGCGACTCTCAGACCTCCACCGAGAGTTATTCCGTCACTCCGGAAACGCGGTACGACAAGGACGGCCAGGCCCCGCACACCGTGAGCTACCTCGTCGCCAACACGGTTCGCGTAGACATCTCCGATCTGCGCCTGGTCGGAAAGATTATCGACATGTCCCTGGATCATGGCGCTAATCAAGTGTCGTCCATTGGGTTCTTTTCGTCGCAGAGACAGCGTGCGGTCGAGACGGCTGTCGCAGCTGCAGTATCGAGTGCGAAATCGCAAGCAACTGCCATGGCCGTGGCCGCCGGCGGTCGGCTGGGCCCATTGCTGCAACTCTCGAATGACGGGCAGGATCAGCAGCCGCAGCCCCAGGGCGTGTTCCGGGCCATGGCCGCGAATTCGGCCCCGGAGACCCCGATTCTGGCCGGTCAACAGACTGTCACTGCAACAGTTACAGCAAGCTGGCGATTCATCCCTAACCAGTAGGCCCTCAGGTAGCCGGGTTGACGAACAGGACCGGATTGCACCAAGTGGCTCTATGGGGCGTTCCACGTGGAACGCCCCATTTTCCTGACCAATCTCAGCGGCCTTGGTTGATCTCGAAGTCAGGACCTTATATTTGGCGTCTCTCCTCCAACTTTCCAACGTGACAAGAATTATTGCAGTAGCCAACCAAAAGGGCGGTGTCGGTAAGACGACCACCGCGGTGAATCTGGCCGCTAGCCTTGCCGCGGCAGAGCAGAGGACTCTTCTCGTCGATGGAGATCCGCAGGGAAACGCTACGAGTGGGATCGGGCTTTCCGCAGCGGACTTCAGCGCCTCGACCTATGACATCCTACTGGCCGATTCCACTGCTACCGAGGCCATAGTTCACGAAGTCCAGTTTCCGCATCTCGACGTGTTGCCGGCCACTCCTGATCTCGCCGCCGCCGAGATAGAGCTAGCAGGGCAGGAGCATCGTGAGCAGATCATGCGGCGGGCGCTTGAACCGCTCAGAAGCTCATACGATTTCATTCTTATCGACTGCCCGCCATCTCTTGGCCTGATCACGCTCAACATGCTGGTTGCTGCCGACTCGCTATTGATTCCTCTACAGTGCGAGTACTACGCTCTCGAGGGACTCTCCCAACTACTCAACACTTTCCACCTCGTCCAGAAGAATCTCAACGAAGGGCTCGTAATTGACGGTGTGCTGCTGACCATGTACGACGCCAGGATTAACCTCTCCCGCCAGGTCGCGGCCGATGCACGGGAATATTTCGGAAGCAAGGTCTTCGACACCGTCGTTCCGAGAAACGTTCGTTTAGCCGAGGCACCAAGCTTTGGCAAGCCGATCATTCTCTACGACGTTGCGTCGTCTGGCGCACAAGCCTATCTCAAAGTAGCCAAAGAGCTTATGCAGCGATTGGATGCGAAGTCAGATGTCAGTTCATAGCGGAACCCAAAAACAGGTCCAAGCATGACACCGGAGAAGCCCCGCAGGCTAGGCAGAGGACTCGAAGCACTGATGGGCTCACGTGCGACCCAGCCAACCACCGTCCCGTCTGGTTCGGAGTTGAGTGAGCTGCAACGCATCCCGCTCGCCCTCATCAGGCCGAATCCGTTTCAGCCCCGGCGGGAGTTTCCCGAGGCAGAGCTCGCCGAACTTCGCGCCTCACTCAAGGCGTCTGGATTGTTGCAGCCCGTGGTCGTTCGCTCGATGAATGGAGTGTTTGAACTCATCTCAGGTGAGCGCCGTTATCGCGCCGCGAGTCAACTGGGCTGGCAAGAAATCCCCGCCATTGTTCGCCCCGCCGATGAGCGAACCATGCTCACCCTGGCCCTGATCGAGAACCTGCAGCGTGCCGACCTGAATGCGGTCGAGGAGGCTCGCGGCTATGAGCGGCTGCACGCCGAGTTCCAACTCACCCACCAGCAGATCTCCGAAGCGGTGGGCAAAGACCGCTCGACCGTCTCCAATCTTCTGCGACTCCTCGCGCTTCCCGCCCAAGTGCTCACGATGCTGGAGCAGGCCCAACTCAGCATGGGGCACGCCCGCGCACTGCTCGCTCTGGAGGACGTGGAGGCCATTCGCCGGCTTGCCGCAGATATCGTCGCGCGTCAACTCAGCGTTCGAGACACTGAACGCGCCGTGCGCGTTCTGGTGACGGCCACCCCCGAGCCCACCGCACCCGCGATTGCGCCACGCACCGCGACGGTTGAACGATCAATACCCCCGGCAGTTCGTCAGATCCAAGACGCCTTACGCCGAGCATTACAGACGGATGTGAGCATCCAGCTCTCGGCCAAGGAGAAGGGCTCGATCAACATCGCATTTTACTCTTCAGACGACTTGGACCGCGTCCTTGAGTTGATTCTTGGCCGCTCCTGGGCAGAGGCGCAAGACTGATAACCGTTAGTTTAGATTCCGGTTAGCGACAAGTTATTAACATCAGTAATACTATGTCACATAACGTGTTATCGACGTTGACATGAAAGCAAAACAAAGGTTTGTCACATATATTAACATGGCCGCTGCTGCCGTTGCCCTTGCCTGCGGCCCCAGCGGGAGCAATGCCTCACGATCGTCCGCCCCAGCCTTTCGCGTCGCCCTCCTTACTCCCGGCCCTATCTCCGATCACTCGTGGAATGCCGGTGCCTACCAAGGCCTCCTTCGCATTCGCGATTCTCTCAACGCCCAGATCAGTAACGTCCAGACCGACACACCCGCAGAGTTCGACGAAAACTTCCGCCAGTACGGTGCCCAAGGCTTTTCCCTCGTTATTGGACACGGCTTTGAGTTTCAGGACGCCGCCGCGCGCGTGGCGCCACACTATCCCAATACGATCTTCGTCACTACCTCAGGAAATACCGCCGGGCCCAATCTCGCCGCACTTCAGTTCGATTTCGCCAACCCCTCGTACCTGGCGGGCATGATCGCCGCCGGCGTCAGTCGCTCCCACATCATCGGCGTCATCGGCGGCACCCAGCTTCCCCCGGTTCAACAGAGCTTCGATGCCTTCGCCGCTGGCGCCAAGCGCATAGATCCACGCGTCAAAGTCATCAGTTCGTACATCGGCAACTGGGACGACGTCAGTGCCGCTCGCGAACAAGCTCTCGCGCAATTGACACAGGGTGTCGATGTCATCTTCCAGAATGCCGATGCCGCTGGATTGGGAATATTCCAAGCCGTGCGCCAGTCCAAGGGGGCTTTGATCTTTGGAACCAATTCAAACCAGAACGCCGTGGCTCCTACCGTGACGTTGGGCAGCGTCGTGATCGACCTTCCTCATGCATTTCTGACGCTCGCGCGTGAGGTGAAAGCCAAACAGTTCCACCCGCACGTGGTCTGGCTGGGCATGAACGACCAAGTCGTGACCCTCGTCCTGAATCCTGCCCTCCAGTCGCGGATCCCACCCGCCATTGCGGAGCAGGTCGATTCGGTGCAAGCGCAGATGCGCCGCGGCAGTTTTTCTGCCACCGACACCAACGCCCGTTCTCATCCATGACACATCTCGCCGACATCGCGCGACATCTGGACATCCGCCTGGGCCATGCAGACATCCCAGACTATGACCGCGCGCTGAACGGCCTCCAGCTATCCAACACCGGCGACGTGCGCCAGGTGGCCGCGGCGGTGGATTTTTCGCTACCCACCGTGCGCCACGCGATAGCCGCGCACGCCACTCTGCTCATCGTGCATCATGGCATGTTCTGGAGCGAGCCCCAACCAATCGTCGCCACACGATACGAACGCCTCCAGCTCGCCATCACGCACGATCTCGCCGTCTATTCCTCGCACCTCCCGCTGGATCGCCACCCCGAATTGGGCAACAACGCGCTGCTCGCCAGACGCTTGGGACTCGTCCCGGACGCAGGGTTCGGGCGGTTTCGCGGCATCGATATCGGTGTTGCCGGCTCAGCCGATCTCACCACCGCCGAATTGCTGCATCGCACACGCACGTTCGCCGAACCCTTCGGGTCTCACGTCATCGCCTCACCATTCGCCCCGGAGCGCCGCACGCGGCGTTGGGGCGTCCTCACCGGCGCCGGCGCCTCCTCCGATACCCTCCGCGAAGCGCAAGAGCAGGGAATCGACACGCTCGTCGTGGGAGAAGGACCGCACCATACCGGCGTGGAGGCCGAAGAACGTGGGCTCGCCGTGATCTATGCGGGCCATTACGCCACCGAAACGCTCGGCGTGCAGGCGCTCGCGGCGGAACTCGAGCAGGCGTTCGCATTGCCATGGTCATTCGTCCACGCGCCAACCGGCCTGTGAGGCCTGCGCCCGAAGTCGCGCTCTCCCGTATCACCAAGCGATTCGGCCGAACAAGAGCCCTCGAAACGGTCGATCTCCGGCTTCAACCGGGGCGCATCCACGCGATTCTCGGCGAGAACGGCGCCGGAAAGTCCACCCTCATGCGGGTGCTGTTTGGCCTTGTCGCTCCAGATAGTGGATCGATCCAAGTTGGCGGCATTCACACAGTCTACCGGTCGCCACGAGATGCAATCGCCGCCGGCGTCGGAATGGTGCAACAGCACTTCTCCAACGTCGCCGCGTTCACCGTCGCCGAGAACGTGGCTCTCGGCAGCCGCGGCCGCTTCAGTCCAGCCGCGGCCGCCCGGCTGGTTCTGGATACCGCCGCATCAGCCGGCCTCGAACTCGATCCGTCAGCGCTCACTTCGGACCTCACCGTGGGCGCCCAGCAGCGTCTCGAGATCATCAAGGCGTTGGCGCATGGAGCTCGCGTTCTTATTCTCGACGAACCCACGGCAGTGCTCGCCCCCGCAGAGGCCATGCAACTCCTCGCTTGGTTGCGACGCTTCGCTGCAGGCGGCGGTACCGTCGCCCTGGTCACGCACAAGGTTCTCGAGGCGCTTGGCAGCGCCGATCACATCTCGGTGCTTCGCCGCGGCCAGCTAGTCACTACCGGCTCTACCGACCACTTCACGGCCGACGCGCTGGCGACGGCCATGTTTCCCGATGCTCCCCCCGAGATGCCCACGCGGCCTTCTCCTGGCACGACCCAGGGCAAACTGCTCGTGGAGGCGGTCGATCTGAACCTCCGGGGCGCCCGTGGCGAGAGACGCATCGCCAACGCCTCGTTCACCATTCACGCGGGAGAGATCGTTGGCTTCGCCGCTGTAGAGCGATCCGGGCACAGCGAACTGCTGCGCGCGCTTGCCGGATTGTTCCCGGTGAACGCAGGCGAACTCCGATTGTCGGGGCGTGTGTCCTACGTTCCGGAAGATCGACATCGCGATGCGCTCATTCTGGACTTTCCACTCTATGAGAACCTTGCGTTGCGAAATGCTGCCGCGCGTTCTGGGCTCATGGACTGGAGCGATTTCCGACATAGAACGCGAGTCCTCCTCGACGAGTATTCCGTCCAAGCGGAGTCTCCCGGCACCACTGCCCGCCAACTGTCCGGAGGCAATCAACAGCGATTCGTATTGGGTCGTGAGCTCGAGCCCCGTCCCGATCTTCTGGTCGTCGAGAACCCGACAAGGGGTCTCGATCTCAGGGCCACGGCAGCCATTCACGAACGATTGCGCATGGCCGCGTCCGCCGGAGCCGCGGTGGCCATGTATTCCAGCGACATCGACGAGGTGCTGCTTCTGGCATCAAGAATTCTGGTTGTTTTCCGTGGCACCGTGCGCGAGGTGCCCGTCGTGCGCGAACTCGTAGGCCGTGCCATGCTGGGAACCCCATGACCGCACCGGAGGCGCCTTCGAGCCCACCTCTGTCTGCAGCGTGGCGCCGCGCGTTCAAGGCGGAATTCACGACGGCAGTTCTCGGCTCCGTTGGCATGGTCCTTATCGCTGGTCTCTGGATCGCGCACGCCTATGGCACCAATGCGATTGCCGCGTTCTGGACGGGATCGATCGGCTCGTGGTACGCACTCACATCCGGCACTCTCGTTCGCGCCGTACCGCTCATTCTCACGGGGCTCGGGGTAGCGATCGCGTTTCGGGCCGGCGTCTTCAACATTGGCGCCGAGGGCCAGCTCCTGGCAGGAGCGATCGCGGCGACGGTCGTTGGTCTCCAGTGGGCTCCGGTCATCGGGCGCCTCTCCCTTCCCTGCGCTCTGCTCTTCGGCGCTACCGCGGGCGCGTGTTGGGCGGGGATCGCGGCATTCCTCCGAGCTCGCTTCGGGGTTCTCGAAGTCATCAGCACCCTGATGCTCAATTTCGTCGCGGAGGACCTTGTTTCCTATCTGGTTCGCGGCCCCCTCCAGGAACACCTTCACATCTATCCCCAGACCGAGATGCTCCCTCACGTTGCGCGGCTGGGGCGCCTCGTTCCAGCGGGTCGGCTGCACTGGGGAATCGTGCTCGCGGTAGCGCTGGCCGTGCTCGTATGGTGGGCGTTGTCCCGCACGGCCGCTGGGTTTCGGCTCCGCGCCGTGGGTGCCAATCCCTTCGCGGCCGCGACCACCGGGAGGATCACCGTCTCCAGCACGTCGACCGGCGCATTGCTGGCCAGCGGCGCGCTGGCCGGCCTTGCCGGCGCAATCGAGGTGACGGCAGTGACGTACGCGCTGTACGAGAACATCTCGCCGGGCTATGGGTTCACGGCCATCGCGGTGGCCGTACTAGCGGGACTTCATCCGCTTGGAGTTGTCGGCACCGGACTGCTGTTCGCCGCGCTCGAGACCGGGGCAACGGCCATGCAACGCGATGCAGGCGTTCCCGCCGTCTGGGCCTCGGCCATCGAGGCCTGCTTGATCCTCATCATCGTCGCCGTCGTTGCCCGCCGGAGGCGTCACCCCATCGATGCCGCCGAGGCTCCGACTTCGTGAGCCCGATCGCCTCGCTGTTCGCCGCCACGGTACGCACTGCAACGCCTCTCCTGCTCGCAGGACTGGGAGAGCTCGTCACCGAACGGGCGGGGGTGATCAACATCGGGCTCGAAGGATCGATCATCGCCGGCGCGTTTGGTGCGACGGTTGCTGCCGGCAGCTTTGGCACGAGCGGCGGCTACGTCGGCGGAATGCTCGCTGGCGGAGTGCTTGGGCTGCTATTGGCGTTGTTCGTCGTCTTCATTCGCGCGGATCAAATCATCACCGGCACCGCGATCACCTTGCTAGCCCTCGGGTTGACTGGCGCGTTCTATCGAGCACTCTACGGCGCCACGGGAGTCGCGCTCTCGCTACCAACGTCGAGTGCCCTTCGCATTCCGGGGCTCGCGTCACTCCCATGGGTCGGCGCCGCACTTTTCAACCAACCCCCGGTCACATACGTCGCGTACGCCCTCGTGCCCACGCTCTGGTGGTTTCTGTACCGAACCCACGCCGGGCTGGGGCTCCGGGCGATCGGCGAATCGCCCGGCGCCGCATCCGCCGCCGGAATATCCATTGCTGCCGTTCGGGTGTGGGCCATTCTATTCGGCGCGCTACTCGGAGGCTTGGCGGGCGCCACATTGGTTCTCGCGCAGGCAGGAACCTTTGCGGAGGGAATGTCCGCGGGCCGTGGGTTCATCGCGATCGCCATTGTGGCACTCGGTCGATGGAATCCCTTTGGCGTCGCGGTCGCGGCCGGCATCTTCGGCATGGCAACCGCCGTCCAGTACGTTGTCCAGGCGCTCGGCTGGCCGCTGCATTACGAGCTCGTGCTCATGCTCCCCTACGCGCTCACATTGTTCGCCTTGATGTTCGCACCGCGGAGCGCCGCCCCCGCCATGCTGGGTCGGAGCGAATAGCGCACCGCGCGGTCTCGAGCAACGCCGTGGGGCACGACCGGTGCTGTCCGGCGTCGGAGCCTAGGGCTCATCTCGTGAGGGAAGAAACGGCCCGCCAAGATCCCAGTGCCAGGCGTCACGGGGTTCGCCGGTGGATGGATCCTTCAGCCGTTTGAACTGAAGCCGGGTTTCCGGCAGCCCCACGAGCGCGCCGTATCTCAGCAATTGCGCACGATCGGTGGACACAAGATGCGCCATGGGCCGGCCTTCCCATGTATGCCGGTGGAGCCACAAGCCTCCGTTCATCGCGTGTATCATGCCGGCACGGCGAGACGAAAATTCCCGATACATCGTGGCCTTTGTACTACCAGGATCGGATCGCTCTGACATGCGCCCCTACTGGCAGGAAACCTCTCCCTCAACCGTGGCCGGAGCGACAGGCGTCACGGAGCCAAAGAAAATGGCGCATGTCATCGGATACGCATTGGGGTTCGTGGACGTCGCCGACCAGCCCGCGGCATTTGCCTGGATCACGGTCAGGACCACCCCATGCGACGGGGTGAAATCCACGGAGTCCAACACGGTCGTGTAGACTCGATGCTCGTAGTAATAGCCCTCCTCGGCAACCGACAGATTCCGAAGGTCGCTCTTCATCGCGGCCACGTACGCCTTCCCCTTCGTATTCTGAAATTTCGGAACCGCAATTGCAGCCAGGATCCCAATGATCACGACTACGATCAACAACTCGATCAGAGTAAATCCGTATCGTCGTTGCCGCATGGGGTCCACACCTGAGGAGGAGAAACCAGCGCCGGCGTAATCCTACCAATCCTTCAGTGGGCAATCTGGATGCCGGGGTCCAGTATAAGAGGTAAGCTGTGATTTGGCAAATACTTATCGATGTGTAGACAGTTGTGTCATCTGACAGCTCTACGGCTCGAACCGCCCTGTTTCTCGCAAAATGCGACAGCCCAGGTTCCCCTATTTCTCTTTGGTTTCAAGCCAATTTCGGCCGGTGCCAATGTCCACGACAAGAGGGACGTTCAGCAGTGCGGCACCCTCCATCTCTTGCTTGACCAACGCCCCAAGGTGGGCAAGCTCCCCCGGGGGTGCCTCAAATACCAATTCGTCGTGAACCTGGAGCAGCATCGTGCTTTCCATGTGCTCCCGTGCGAGCGCATGCGCAATGCGGATCATCGCGATCTTGATTAGATCCGCAGCCGATCCTTGGATGGGGGTGTTCTGCGCCGTCCGTTCCCCGAAAGCACGGATGTTGAAGTTCTTGTCCCTCAATTCAGGGATATAGCGGCGCCGTCCGAACAACGTCTCGGCATATCCATTCGTCCGGGCAAACTCGACCGTCGCATCGAGGTACGTCCGGATTCCCGTAAACCGCGTGAAGTACTGGTCGATGAATTCGCGCGCCTCGGCATGGGTGCTTCCCAGTTGCTGGGACAGCGCGTGCGCTCCCTGTCCGTAGATCGTGGCGAAGTTGATCGTCTTGGCGCGGCTACGCATTTCCGGGGTCACTTCGACCACTGAAACTCCAAAAATGACACCTGCTGTTTCACGATGGATATCCCCTCCCGACCGGAAGGCCTCTACGAACGCCATGTCACCGGAGAGGTGCGCCAACAGGCGCAGCTCGATCTGCGAATAGTCGGCGCCGAGCATCAACCACCCATCACGGGGAATGAATGCCCGTCGGATTCCTCGTCCCAGCTCTTTCCGGATTGGGATGTTCTGAAGATTCGGGTCACTCGAGGACAGGCGCCCAGTCGCCGCCACTGTCTGGTTGAACGAGGTGTGCAGCCGCCCGGTGTGCGGATTGACCAGGGCCGGCAAGGCATCGATGTAGGTGTTCTGCAATTTGCTCAGCTCCCGGTACTCGATGATCAAGCCCGGTAGAGCATGCCCTTCCTCGGCGAGCCGCTCAAGCACGCTGGCATCCGTTGAAGCACCGGTAGCTGTTCGCTTCAACACCGGCAACTGAAGCCGTTCAAACAGGACTTCCCGAAGCTGCGCATTGGAGTTGATGTTGAACTCCTGCCCCGCCGAGACGTAGATCTCTTGTTCTACCCGGGCGCGTTCCCGCACCAATTCAACTTTCAGCGCTGCGAAGGCGCTCAGATCAATGCTGATGCCCGCAGCCTCCATATCGGCGAGGACCGGAATCAACGGCATCTCGATCTTGTCAAACAGCGGGCGAAGGCCCAGCTGGTCCAACTGCTCCCCGAAGATCGCCGCCAGTCGGAGTGTGACGTCTCCATCCTCGCATGAGTAGGTCGTGGCCACGGCGATCGGAACCTCGGCAAAGCTGATCGCACTTTTCCCTTTGCCACACACATCGTCGTACGAGATCATCTGATAGCCGAGGAATTCCAAGGCCAGCATATCCAGGCCATGCGAGCGCCGGCCCGGGTCGAGAACATAGCTCGCCACCATCGTGTCGAAGGCCAGATTTGCCACGTTGATTCCTTCACGCCGTAGCACAAGCGCGTCATACTTGCCATTCTGTGCGATCTTGGCGACCGACGCGTCCTCCAGAAGATCCCGAAGTGGTTGCAGTTCCGGACTGGTCAACGGCGGCAAGTTGCCCGGGGCGCTCTGCAGCCGCGCGTCGAGTGCAGCGGCCTCAGGCGTCGTGTCGTTCAACGCGAGCGCAGTCTGGGCGGGACCAGCGACCACGTGACGAAACGGAAGGTAGTACGACTCTCCAGGCCCAACGCACAGTGTCACACCTACCAGGATCGCCCGAAGGGGATCCACGGCTCCGGGTGCCCCGGGTTCAAGTATTGTTTCCGTGTCGAACGCAACCCGGCCAGCATCACGCGCCCTGTTCACCACCATCCTGACGTCGGCAACGGATGTCACGCTCCGATACCGCGCCTCCCGCGAGACCACGGTCGAGGCTGCCGCTCCCTCATCCTCGGCTGCCGCGGCCTTTGCCAATGAGTGAAATTCGAGTTCCACAAACAGATCCCGCAGCCGTGCCAGGTCCGGCGATTGCACGCGTAATGCATCGAGGTCCAGTGAGATACCGACATCTGTTCGAATCGTCACCAGCTCCTTCGAGAGGCGCGCATTCTCCACCTGGGAGAGGAGCGCCTCCCGTGGCCGCTTCTTCGAGATAGATTCCGCATTCGTCAGAATGTCTTCCAGCCCGCCGTAGGTCTGGATCAATTCCACAGCGGTCTTCTCCCCAATGCCTTTCACTCCCGGCACGTTATCGGACGAATCCCCGACGAGCGCCAGGTAGTCCGTCACAAACCGCCCGGCAACGCCTAACCTCTCGGTTTCGTTCTCGACTCCGATCCACTGTTCGTCCACCGCCGCGGGCCCTCCGCGGCCTGGATTCAGCAGCCAAATTCCGGGCTGTACCAGCTGGTGGAAATCCTTATCGCCCGAAACGATCACCACATTGAGCCCCCGGGAAAGGCCCTGGACGGCCAATGTTCCAATCACGTCGTCGGCCTCATACCCCTCCACGCTCAGCACCGGGATATGGTACGCCCTCAGCAGCTGCTCAATGCGTTCGACTCCCTGGTCGAAGTCTGCCTGCAGCTCGTCGGAGAGTTTCTCCCGGGTGGCCTTATAAGCCGGATAACGCTCATGACGGAAGGACAGGCCAGAATCGTGTACCCACCCCACATACTGTGGGTTGTACTTGGCCAAGAGGCGCTGCAGGAAGTTGGCAATTCCCCACGCCGCCGAGGTGTTCTCTCCTCGCCCTGTCGTCAGCGGTCGTGAGATCAACGCAAAGAATGCCCGGTAGATCAGGGCATATCCGTCAATCAGGAAGAGACGGCTCGTTTCTGGGGGGGCCGACGGGGTGGACACAGACCGCTACCTCGCAGAGGGGTACTTGGGCATGCTGCACATAGTCGACGCTTGCTGTGTTGTCCCACTCACATTAGGTTCGCCGCGTGCCACGTGACTCAATGGTGGGGCGAAATCTCGCCGGATACACCCTCGATAGCGAAGTCGGGGAGGGCGGTACTTCCGCCGTTTTTCGGGCGCACCATCCCGAGCACGGCTCCGTTGCCGTCAAGGTGCTGCGCGAGAAACTGCGCAACGACAAGACTGCCGTGGCCCGGTTTCTCCGGGAAGCACGATACGGAGAGAGAGTCCAGCACCCCAATGTGGTGCGGACCATCGAGATCGGCGAGGCCGAACCTGGCCTTCACTTTCTCGCGATCGAGTGGGCCAAGGGCGAGCTTCTGGAGAAGTACGCCCGCCGTAAGGGACCCCTCCCTCCTACCGAGGTAGCTGGGATCGTCTCGCAGATTGCCGACGCCGTACACGCCGCGCATCAGGTGGGCATCATCCACCGCGACTTGAAGCCCGAAAACGTCATGTACGATCCCGAGTCCGGCCTCGTCAAATTGCTCGATTTCGGGATTGCCACCGATACCGACATTTCGCCGGAACAACGCCTCACGAGAGCTGGGTTCTTCGTTGGCACGCTGATGTACGTGGCACCGGAGGCGCTTTCCGGTGAACTGGTCTCGCCAGCCGCTGATCAATTCAGCCTTGCCACCATCGCCTACTTCCTTCTCACCGGGTG